>JAZFUS010000206.1:0-8050 GCA_036447315.1 Dehalococcoidia bacterium | reverse complement strand
CGGGAAGGCCTCCCGGCCCACCTACCTCTGGATACACGACGGGCAGATCGAATTTCGGGATGCCTCCTTTATCTGGGGCCAGGACAACTATGAGGCCCAGAGGCTCATCGGGGAGGACCTGGGCGATCCCGAGGCCCAGATAGCCTGCATCGGCCAGGCGGGAGAGAACCTGGTCCGCTTCGCCTGCGTGATGCAGGGACTGAAGAGGGCGGTCGGCAGGACGGGCATGGGCTGCCTCATGGGTTCCAAGAACCTCAAGGCCGTCGCCGTCAAGGGTTCCCGGGGCCTCGCGGCCCACGACCCATCCGCCCTCCTGGGGCTGGCGCACGGGCATTTCCAGCGGATCATCACCTCGAAGATTTTCCCCATCCTCTCCCGGTACGGCACGCTGACCATTTTCGCCATGCAGAACGAGGGGGGCCAGATAGCCGCCTACAACAACCAGCTTAACCACTTCGAGGAGGCCGAGGGCAAACTCGAGGATGAGGTCTTCGAAGAAAAGTATAAAACCAAGACCATGGCCTGCTCCGCCTGCCCCATACACTGCTCCCACCGGTTCAGCATCGACTCCGGACCCTATGCGGGGGTCTGGGGGGAGGGACCCGAATATTACTATATGTCGGGGTTCGGCCCGGTGGTGGGCAACACCGACTGGGAGGTCATCCTGACCGCCGGCGACCTTATCAACCGCTATGGCCTGGACGTGGGCTCGACCAGCGCCTACATAGGCTGGCTCATGGAGCTCTGGCAGAGGGGGATAATCGACAAGGAACTGGCCGGGCCCCTGAATCTGGAGTGGGGCAACGCCGAGGCCATCCTGGGGCTCGTCCACCAGATGGGGAAGAAGGAGGGCCTGGGGGGCCTGGTGGCCCAGCACGGGGTGGGGGCGGCCGAGGTGATCGGGCGGGGGGCGGGGAAATACCTCAATCAGGGCAAACGGCTCATCCATGAGAGCGGCATCAACGACCGGGCGGCCTTTGGGACCTGCCTGGGCGAGGCCACCACCAACAGGGGCTTTTGCCACCTCAGGGGCCGGTCCTCCTTCGAGCTCATGGGCCTGCCCGAGGAGGTGCTCACCAAGGTCTACGGGCGGCCCGTGGACCCCAACTTCTCCTCCTGGAGGGGCAAGCCCTGGATGGCCATCTGGACCCAGCACTTTACCACCATCGCCGACTGTTTGGGGATGTGCAAGTTCGCCACCCAATGGCCCGGCTCCACCACCAATATGGGCTACGCGGACTTCTGCGAGACCATAAAGGCCATAAAGGGCTGGGACGTGACCCCGGAGGAGCTGATGGAGGTCGGGGAGCGGGTGTGGAACCTGGAGCGCATGTTCAACGTCCGGGAGAGCCAGATAAGGCGGGAGGGCGACATGCCCCCCGATGTCTTCTACCAGCCCAACAAGTCCGAGCCCCTGAAGGGGCGGAAGATCATCAAGGAAGAGTATGACGCCGCCCTGGACGAGTATTACGGCCTGCGCGGCTGGAACACGGACGGCACCCCTCAAAAGGAGACCCTGGCCCGTCTGGGGCTCGACGCCGAACCGTCACGCCAGCTTTGACCGGCCCCGCCCGGTACGATATAATGGAACGTGGAGCGCCGTCCGGCCTCTGCCCGCGATAAACCGAAAGGAGCCCCCAGTTGGAAGCCTTCTCAGTGGTTGATAACCGGCATGAGTATGCCCGGGAATGGAAGAAACGGACGGGGGGCCCGGTGGTGGGGGTGCTCTGCAGCTACGTGCCCGAGGAGCTGATCTACGCCGCCGGCGCCCTGCCGGTGAGGGTCCTGGGCAGCCACGAGCCTCAGGATGTGGCCGAACCCCATATCTTCAGCATGTTCTGTCCCTTCAGCCGCGATGTGCTGGCCCAGGGCCTCACGGGAAAGTACGACTATCTGGATGGAATGGTCCACGGCCTCTCCTGTATTCACATGCGCCAGGCCTTTGACAGCTGGCAGGTCCACGTGCCCACCCCCTACAGCTACTTCTTCCCCATGCCGGCCCACCTGCAGAGCCCCCATGCCCACAAACACCTGGAGTTCGAGATTCTGGAGTTTAAACGCTCCCTGGAAGAATGGACGGGAAAGGCCATCACCGATACCGCCCTGGACGAGGCCATAGAGGTCTATAACCGGAACCGCCGCCTGATGAAGCAGGTCTATGAGCTGAGGAAGGGCGATCCCCCCCTGTTGAGCGGCGTGGACGCCATGGAGATGGTGCTGGCCAGTTTGTTTATGGACAAGAAGGAGCACAACCCGGCCCTGGAGCGCTGGTCGGGGGAGATAACCCAGCGCCGGAATACCATCGAGCCCGGCATCAGGCTCATGGTCCTGGGCAGTGAGAACGATGACCGGGAGGTGCTGCGCCTCATGGAGTCCCTGGGGGCCAATGTGGTCATCGACGACCACTGCACCGGCAGCCGGTATTTCTGGAATGAGGTCCTTCCACAGAAAGACCGCCTCTCCGCCATCGCCTCGCGCTATATCGACAGGCCCCCCTGTCCCTCCAAAGACCTGGTGGAGCGGCGGCGCTTCGACTTTGTGCTGAAGCTGGCCGAAGACTACGGGGTGCAGGGGGCCATCCAGATACAGCAGAAATTCTGCGACCCGCACGAGTTCGACATTCCACCGCTGAAGGCCCTCTTCGAGGAGCGGGACATCCCCAGCCTGTTCCTGGAGCTCGATGTCACCGTCCCCGTGGGGGTCCTCCGGACCCGGATAGAGGCCTTTCTGGAGATGATGCAGATGGAGGAGCTGGTTTAGCCCCCGGCCGGGGACCTGAGGAGGCAGAGGATTGACCCAAATCAAACGGTATAAGTCCGAGCGCCTGGCCTGCTGGCAGCAGGCCAAGGAGCTGAGGAACAAGCACTACCGGGATATCTGGGAGGCCAAGGAGAAGGGCAAGGTCCTGGCCACCGGCGGCGAGTACTCCTTCATCCCCCTGGTGGCCGGGCTGGGCGATTATGAGTTCCTGGGCGGCGAGCCCTATGGGGCCACGGTGGGCACCGACCAGAACCTGGCCACCGAGTGCGCCGAGGCCGCCGAGGCCCGGGGCTTCGCCCGGGATATGTGCAGCTACATGCGGCTCTATTGGGGCTCCATGTTCCTGGACAAAAGCCCCTGGGGAAAGTTCGTCAAGCCGGACTTCTGCCTCTCCTGGCACCTCTGTGAAAGCCACGGCAAGTGGTATCAGCTGGTGAGCGAGCATATGGGCATTCCCTCCTTCGTGATCGAGATCCCCCTGGGTCCCCGGACCCAGAACCGCCGGGAGGCCCAGATCCGGTACCTGGTGGCCCAGATGGAGGAGGCCATCGACTGGATGCAGAAGGTAACGGGCAGGGGCTATGACGACGGGCTGCTCATCGAAGCCGTGTCCAACGAGATAGATGCCACGGCAATCTGGGCCAAGTGCTGTGAGCTGAACAAGAATATCCCCGCCCCCTTGGACCTCAAGTCCATGTTCAGCCTCTATGTCATAAGCAGCCTGATCCGCTGCCAGCCGGAGGCGGCCGATTTCTTCCGCACGCTCTACGACGAGGTCAAGTACCGGGTGGACAACCAGATCGCCGCTCTGGCCACGGAGAGGTGCCGCCTCTACCACGATGCCGAGCCCGTCTGGCACTTCCTCCAGCTCTTTCGCATAGCCGAGAAATACGGGGCCGTGGTCCCCGCCTCTTTCTACGCCTTCGTGGTGGGAACCGCCTTCGAGGCCGATGAGAATGGCCACTGGCTCCCGGCCAAGACCATGGCGGAGCGGGGAGCACCGCTCAAGAACCGGGGGGAGGCCCTGGAGCTCCTGGCGACCTCCTATGTGGACCGCCCCGGCCTCTGGGGCTGGATGCCCCAACAGAAGGTAACCGACAGCCTCTCCATCTACCGGGACTGGCAATGCGACGGCGCTATCCTCCACCTCAACCGGGGCTGCGAGGGGTTGACCCAGGGCCTGACGGAGGCCGCCCTGGCCCTGAAGGCGGCCGGAGCCCCCACCATGGTCTACGAGTCCAATATGGTGGACCCCCGGGAATTCTCGCCCACCCAGGTGGTGGACAGCCTGGAGTCCTTCCTGGAGAGCCTGGGGCTCACCAAGCTGGACGACTAGCGGGAGACCCCTATCTCCGTCCGCCCGCCAGCGCGAGGCTATCCTCCCGGCGCCGCAGGGACAGCATCAGGGCCGCGCCCCCCAGACCCCCCAGCCCCAGGCAGGAAAACGCCAGGACCCAACCCCCCACCCCGGCCACACTGTCCAGGATAACCCCGAAGACCAGAGGGGCCAGGACCGAGGTGATGTTGCCCAGAAAGGCCTGGCTCGCCTGGGCGGCCCCCAGGCGACCGGGGGGGGCCAGCTCGGTGACCGCCGTCATCAGGACGGGCGATTCGGCCACCACGGCGATCCCGTAGAACAGGGCCATGGCGATGAGCAGCCACAGGGGGCCGTGGAGCAGCCAGCCTATGGCGAAGGAACAGGCCGCCCCCGCCAGCATGATAACAATGGAGGTGGCGGTGCGCCCGTAGCGGTCCGATATCCGGCCCGTTGCCGCCATGGACAGGCCGCCCAAAATGCCCAGGGCGGCGGCAAGCAGGCCCGCCTGGGCCGTGGCCACGGCCAGGCTCGCGCCTCTGCTCACCAGGGACACGGCCAGGAAGGTGGCTATCCAGGCCTTCATCCCCAGCAGCTCCCAGTTGTGGACCGCATAGGCCAGCACCACCAGCAACAGGGGGCGATGGGTAATGGTGGCCCAGACCGAGACGGGCGGGGCACTGGGTGCGGGCGTGCTGGGCGGGGTGAAGAACAGGACGTAGAGGCCGGGCAGGATGCCGGCAAAGCCGATGAGACCCGCCACCAGGTAGGCCCCCTCCCAATCGAGCCTGGGGACCAGCCATCCCGTCAGGGCAAAGGAGAGGGCGTTGGCCGCCCCAAAAGCGGCCGAATAGATGCCCACCACGGTCCCCCGCCTCCCCCCGCTGAAGCGCTCGGAGACCATGCGGATACCGGGCATGTAGACCCCCAGGGTACCAACCCCGGCCGCGGCCCTCAACAGGACCGCCTGGGCCACATTTCCGGCGAGCAGGGGAAAGAGGGTGTTGGATATGGCCGCCACCAGGATGGAGGCAAACCAGATATGCTTGGTGTCCACCCCCCGGTCGGTGAGGGGCAGGAGGGTGACCACGGCCAGCAGGTAGCCGGCGTAGAAGGCCGCCTGGATCAGTCCGGCCTCGGTATTGGATATGGCCCACTGGGCCCGGATCAGGGGCATGACCGCCGGATAGCTGCTGTGGGCCAGCTGGATGCTGACCAGGGCCAGGCATACCGCCGCCACCCACGGGGCGGCCCCTCCCCCGGTAAAACGCCCGGCCCCGGCGGTGCTCTCCTTCACAGAACGGGCCCCCATCTTGTGCGGTGGTCTACCAAAGCCGCTAGATTATAAACCCATCCCGCCCGCCCAGACAAGCCTTCACCCGTTTTGACGGGCCGCCCCGCGGGCAGGGATCTAATCGTTTCAGGGTCGTTTCAGGGCCGTTTCAGGGCCGTTTCAGGGCTGGCGCCGCTGCTTTGCCTGTTCCGCCACCCGCTCCAGGAACGCCCGGTCAAGCCCCAGCTCCACCGCCCGGTCGATATCCTCCCCGGCCTCAGCATCCATACCCAGGCTGCTGTAGGCCAGTGCCCGGTTGGCGTAGGCCTGGGCCATCAGGGGATCGAGGCGGATGGCCTCCCCGAAGTCCTGGACGGCCCGCCCGTAATCGCCCAGGTGGAGGTAGAGGTTCCCCCGGTTAGCGCGGGCCTGGGCCATCTGGGGATCGAGCCGGATGGCATCCTCATAGTCCTGGATAGCCCGCTCAAAACGTCCCAGGTCGTCGTAGGCGGCGCCCCGGTTGTTGTAGGCATCGGCACCCTGGGGGTCGAGCCGGATGGCCTCGTCGTAGTCGGCTATGGCCAGCTCATGCCGGCCCAGGTTGTCATAGGCGGTACCCCGGTTGCTGTAGGCCTGGGCCAGATAGGGGGCGAGCCGGATGGCCTCGCCATAGTCCCGGATGGCCTGCTCATAATCGCCCAGGTTGAGGTGGGCGACCCCCCGGTTGTTGTAGGCATCGGCGCCTCGGGGATCGAGCCGGATGGCCTCATCGTACTCTGTTATTGCCTCCTGCCACCGCCCCTGTCCCTGGAGCTCCACACCGGCTTCGATATGCTTCCCGGCTTCGCCCGGGCCGCCACAGGCCGAAAGGGTCGCGATGGATGTCGCCAGAAGGGCCGCCAGCAGCGCCAAGGTTTTCATTCAAACCTCCCAGAGCCCTTCCCCGGAAGGGTGGTGTTGAATTCGAAACCCCGGAGGTCCCGGGGACAGCCCGTCGACGGCAGACGCGGGGAGCTAGGTTGAAGACCCCCCCACGGCCTCCCGAAACCTGCCCATTATCTCGATGGTCTTGGGGCTGGTGGAGGTGACCCTCTTCGAGGCGGGAGGCACTTTGAGGCACACCAGGGTGGGCCCGTCTTCCCTCAATATGGCCTCGATACCGCCCTGAAAGGCCTCCAGATCGCTGAATTCGTGGGACCGGGGGTAACCCGCTCCCCGGGCCAGGCCGGCGAAGCTCAGCTTCCCGGCCGCGGGGATGGGGTGGCCGCCGGTTATCCGGTAAACATCGTTCTCTATCACAAAATGGACCAGGTTGGGCGGGGCCATGTTGGCTATGGTCACCAGGCTCCCCAGGTTCATAAGAAGGCTGCCATCGCCATCCAGCACCATGACTTTCCTGTCGGGCCGGGCCAGGGCCAGGCCCAGGGCCACCGAGGAGGCCTTGCTCATGGCGCCGCTGAACAGCAGGTCCAGTTCCGGCCTGCCGGATACCTTATACCACTCATGCTTGGCCGTCATGGTGGCCACCACAATGGCCTCCCCCCGGTGCTCCGAGATCACCCTCATGGCCTGGAAACTATCGATCATGGCATTAATCCCCTTCGCCCACCACGAGCACGGCTACCGGCCGGGATGTCTCCCGGGCCTCCTGATAGGCCATGGAGACCACCCCCGCTCCCTCCGGGCTCTCCAGCAGGTAGTGCTTGATGCCCCAGGCATCCAGGTAGGGCTCCAGGTAGGTGGCGGCGGAATCGGCGAAGGGAGGCTCCGGCCTCCAGCCCCGGTAGCCAATCAGGAGGAGCAGGGGTATTCGCAGGTCCAGGGCCAGACCCCGGATGGAATCTCCGGATTCGAAGAGGCCCGTGCTCTGGTGCAGCACCGCCGGATTGGCCCCACCCAGCCACAGGCCGGTGGCCACCCCCACGGCCTCGCCCTCGCGGCATACCGGGACCACGGTGAGCCCAGGATCGCGCTCGGCCAGGTCATATAGGGGCCCGGTCTCGGAGTGGGCCAGGTAGACGAGGTGGGTGATGTGGCACCTGGCCAGCTCCGCCATTACCTTTTCAGCCATCTCAGCCGGGCTCGAATGGGTCCCTGAGGTAACCAAGGGCTCCTCCCTTTTCAGACCTGCGGACCGGTCAACATCGACCCCACCGCGGGGCTTTCTATTTCAGGCAAGGGACGGCGAATACCGCCTCAGAGAACGCCCCGGGAGCGCATCCCGGAGATCTCCTCCCAGCTATAGCCCCCCAGCTCCTGAAGCACCTCCTCGGTGTGCTGGCCGAACTCCGGAGCCGGGCCCTTGATGGTCATGGGGGTGCGGCTCAGCTTCACCGGAAACCCGATCGTCTTCACCCGGCCCATGGTGGGGTGGTCGAAGTCCACCACATAGTCGTTGACCAGGGCCTGGGGGTCCTCCAGCGCATCCTCCAGGGTATTGATGGGCGCCCGGGCGAACATGCACCCCCGCTCGGTAAAGGTCTTCAGCCAATCGTCCCTGTCCCTGGTGGCGAAGATACCGTCGAGGATTGTAATCAGCTCCTGATGGGACTGGCGGCG
This sequence comes from Dehalococcoidia bacterium, assembly GCA_036447315.1. Taxonomy (GTDB): domain Bacteria; phylum Chloroflexota; class Dehalococcoidia; order JACVQG01; family JAZFUS01; genus JAZFUS01. The sequence goes on along the minus strand of JAZFUS010000206.1, from coordinate 143 downwards.
GGCCTCCATGGTGGCAAAGCGGGGCTCCGTCGCCAGGTGGGGGGCCTCCAGGGCCTCGCAGAACTCCTTCCAGAACCGGTCCGACTGGATCTCGGCCAGGCGCAGCCACTTTTCATCGCGGCACCGGTAGTGATTGTCCATGG
>JAZFUS010000205.1:0-2462 GCA_036447315.1 Dehalococcoidia bacterium | reverse complement strand
TGGCGACACTGACCACCAGCCTTAGGTTGGCCTCCGTCAGGTGTTTCTCGGCGGCTAAGGCGTCAGTCATGAGGGTATCCAGGTGCTCTTTCAAGAACAGCTCGTGGGACAGGAGGTGGGACTGGAAATCGGCGTCATCCGGCAGGCTTTCCAGGTCCGGCCGGGAGGCCATGGCCCCCACGGTCTCCGGAATCTCGGACGGCAGAATACGGCTGCTCAGGGACAGCTCCAGCAGTTTGTGCTGTGTTTCCGCCGGGGTCCAGTTGGTAAACCCCGACACTGTTTCGACGACCTGCTGGTCCAGCTCCCCGTCAATGGCCTTACGAAACTTGGGGTCGAACAGGGTCTCCGTCCAGTGGGCATCGCGAGGCAGGGCCAGCTCTTTGGCCCCCAGGGGGATGAGGAAGGCTATGTCCTTGAGCCGCTCCAGGACGAAGGTGAAAGTCTCCACCGCCGATGGCTTCCGGCCATGTTCTTGGACCCATGCCGCATCTAAACGCCGCAGATGTCTCCCCTCCTCCATTTTGGTGGCCAGCTTCTTCTCGTCACTGGCGGTGAGGAGATGGACCTTGCCTATCTCCCGAAGGTAAAGGCGAACGGGGTCGTCTATGGACTCCTGCTCTTCCAGGGCCAGAGCTACTTCTAGCTCGGGCTCGGCATCTATCTTGGCTATCTCTCCCCAGTTCTCATCCACGGGCAGGTCGGGAATTCGCCAGGGCTGCATGGATTTTTCGGCGGCCGGGGATTCGCCATCCTCGCCCAGGGGCGGCGTCCTGTCCTCCAGGACTTCGGTCTCCGGTTCAATATCGAGATCAGATTGCTCGTCCTGATCATCGGAGGAGAGCTTGTTGCCGGGCTGTCCCACGGGCACTGGCGCCTTGTATTCGCTTGGCTTTTTCTGTTCCATCTGATTACTCCTTGGAGCCTATCCGTTGTTTCCTTGCCTTGAAGACCTGCTTCAACTCCCCCTCCAGTTGGACCCCCTGCTGCTCCAGCTGGGATAGCTGGGCATCCACGCCACCGGCTTCAGCGGCGGAAAGAAGCAATTCCTCCCTGGCCCGCAGCGAGCTTCGCAGGGCACCCTCCTTCAACCGAAGGACGGCGTCGGCCAGGGCCTTTTCCCGGTCCCGGGCATCGGTGGGGGGTAGGGCCTTCTTGAGCAGGAAGTCCAGGTGCTCCTCCAGGAACGGCTCCAGGTCCTCCTGGAGGGAATCGAGATTGGGGGTCCGCTGCCAGAGGAGGAACAACTCCCGGTTCTCGGTGCTCTCGAAATACTCGGCCACGAGCCCCTTGTCCAGGAAATCGAGCTCGGGGTGCTGGACCAACAGGGCCATGCAATATTCCTCCAGGGGGCTGTGCGCGGTCCTGGTGAGGGTGGGTGGGACAGGGACCGTCTTTTCCCGCCGGTGGGGAGTCAGCCTGGCGGCCTGATCGGCCAGCGTGCGTTCATCGACACCCAGCATCCGCGCCAGCCGCTGCCGGTAATGGTCCCGGCGCACCGGGTCTTTCATAGCCGCTGTCAGGGGGTAAAGCTCGCTTATGGCCTGAATCTTGTCCTGAGGCTTGCTGATATCGAGCTTGGCGGTCACCACGTCGTAGAGGTAGTCGACCATGGGCCGGGCTTCGGACACCAGGTTCTGCCACTGGGCGGTGTCCTCATGTATGATCTCATCGGGGTCCTTTCCCTGGGGAAGGACCAGGACACTTATCTCTCCGCCCAGGGTGTTTTCGTGGCCCACCAGGCCGTTCCAGCCGCGGACGGATTTTTCATCCATAAGGGTGGGATGGACGTCCACGATGTTGCTGTATTCACCGCTGTCCTTTACGGTTAGCGCATAGGTAGCGCCCACCTCCAGGCTGTCCCTGATTTGGGGGGCGAATATCCCATATCTCTTCCCATTGATGGTAGCATCCCAACGGGTCCAGACCTTACCATTTTTTTCCCCGTGTTTCTCCTCGATTTTATCCACCTTGCCTATCAGGGCGCCCACCGGTATATTGAAGCTCCCGGTGTCGCCCTCCATGGCCTCCGCGGTGGTGGCCGCCGCCCGCTGGCTGGCGGTCTCACCGGCGGTATCGGCATCGAAGGCCAGGCTGATATTTCTGGTCAGTCTCTTGAGCAGGCCCACCTGTCTGGAGGTGAGGGCGGTACCCATGGTGGCCACCACCTGGGTGAAGCCGTGTTGATGGGCCATGAGAGCATCCATATATCCCTCTACTATAACGGCCAGGTCCTGGGTCCGGATAGCGGTCCGGGCCCGGTCCAGGGCGTAGAGAAGGCCGCTTTTATCAAAAATCGCCGTCTGGGGTGAGTTGAGGTATTTGGGGAAGGAGCTATCCGTGGCCCGGGCCCCGAACCCGGTCCCCCGCCCCTGGGGGTTGTTGATGGGAAACATCAGGCGGCCGCGAAACCGGTCCACGGTCCCTCCGGCGTCCCTTTCCACCAGCAGCCCTGCCGCCAG
>JAZFUS010000204.1:0-4069 GCA_036447315.1 Dehalococcoidia bacterium | reverse complement strand
GGTGGCCCGGGAACGGAGGTAAAACATGGCCGGATTTATGGGCGGATATATGGGCAAGGTCCTGCACGTCGACCTGGAGACCGGGGAGGTCCGCCAGGAGAGCCTGGACCCGGAGATGGCCTCCAGGTTTATCGGAGGCATGGGGCTGAGCACCAAGGTCCTCTATGACGAGGTGGGCCCCGAGGTCGATCCCCTGGGACCGGAAAACGTGATGATCTTCGCCACCGGCCCCCTCACCGGCACCAATGCCCCGGCCTCGGGGAGGCTGGAGGTGACCGCCAAGTCGCCCGCCAATGGCGCCCTGGGAACCGGCAATACCGGCGGCATATGGGGGGTGGAGCTCAAGAGGGCGGGATACGATGTCCTCATCGTCCGGCGAAGCTCCCCGGAGCCCGTCTATCTGTGGATAGACGACGGCCACGTGGAGATACGCAAGGCGGGCCACCTCTGGGGCCGGGATGCCTGGGAGACCACGGAGATGCTGGGGGAGGAGCTGGGGGCGAGACGGGAGAACGAGATCAAGGTCATGACCATCGGGCCCGCCGGGGAGAACCTGGTCCGGTTCGCCAGCCTGATAAACGAATACTATCACAGCGCCGCCCGGAGCGGGCTGGGGGCGGTGATGGGCTCCAAAAAGCTCAAGGCCATCGCCGTCCGCGGGAGCGGGCGGGTGACGGTGGCCCGGCCCGAGGCCTTCCAGGCCGCCCGCCGGGAGGCCATGGACCGCATTGTTAACTCCTGGCACCCCACCATGAAGGATACCTACAAGGACTTCGGCGATGTGGGCCCCTTGAGGCTGGCCAAGGGCTCCTACCGGCAGGGCTCCCTGCCCTTTAATAACTTTCAGACCACCGTCCAGCCCCAGTGGATGGAGACCAACACGATGGAGATGGCCCGGCCCCATATCAAGGGGAAGAAGGGGGTGTGCTATGCCTGTCCCCTGGCCTGCTTCAATCTGGCGGAGGTGGACGAGGGCAAGTACGCCGGGCTCAAGATCGCCAACGCGACCTTCGTGGGCCCTGTCTTCGAATTCGGGGGCAAATGCGCCATCATGAGCATGCCCGCTATCTGGAAGTGCAAGGAGGTCTGCCACAAGCTGGGTATGGATATCTTCTCCGCGGGTCCCATCATCGCCTTCGCCATGGAGCTCTATCAACGGGGCATTATCGGCAAGGAGGATACCGGCGGCCTGGCCCTGGAGTGGGGAGATGAAGAGGCCGCCCTTCAGCTCCTGGAGGATATGGCCTACCGCAGGGGGCTGGGTGATATCCTGGCCGAGGGCAGCCTGGGGGCGGCGGAAAGGCTGGGTAAGGGAGCCCGGGACTATGCCTATACCACCAAGGGCCTGGAGATGTTCGGCACGGACCCCAGGGCCAGCGGCACCACCTGGATCCTGGGCTATCTCGACAGCCCCCGGGGCGGTGACAACGTCAAGACCACCCACACCCATGCCGACCATGCGCCCCTCCCCCGGACCCTGGAGCAGAGGTTCCAGATGAGCTATGAGGACTACTGCCGGCAGTACATAGGTTACCTGGACATCTTCGACGATGAAAAAAAGCAGATCTTCGGCGACCCGCCCCGCCTGGAGGATGAGTCCTGGGAGGGTAAGGCCGCCCTCACCAAATGGATGGGGGACCTGTGCAGCGCCATAAGCACCCTGGTGCTGTGCATCTTCCCCACCACCTTTGGCAACGCCCTGGGGCCCACCCACTATGCCCGGATGCTCTCGGCGGTCACCGGCAAGGAGACCACCGCCCGGGAGCTGATGGAGGCGGGGGAGCGGGTGTTCAATCTCCAGAGGCTGTACCTTACCCGGGGGGGGATGGACAGTAAGGACGACGATTTCCCGGATAAATTCTACGACGAGGAGATCCCCGACGGCCCGGCCAAGGGGGCCCGCCTCTCCAGGGAGACTATCCACGGGGTGATGCAGGAGTACTACCAGCTCCGGGGCTGGGACCAAAACGGGGTGCCCACCCGGGAGAAGCTGGCCCAGCTGGGGCTTCCCTAGTTCCCCTGGCGGCGGTCCGGGGCCGGTGGTATAATCTAGGGGTTATCCGATTCGAGGTGCCATGAGGCTAAGCCGAGAGGAAGTGGAACACATAGCCCTCCTGTCCCGGGTGGGGTTGGGGGAGGAGGAGATCGAGAAGCTCCGGCAGCAGCTCTCCAATATCCTGGAGAACTTCGAGATCCTGGAGCAGGTGGATACCGGGCAGGTCGACCCCACCGCCCAGGCCGTTGTCCTGGAGAACGTCTTTCGCCCCGATGAGCCGGCCCCTTCCCTCCCCAGGGAGGATATTCTGGCAAATGCCCCTCATCAGGAGTCAGGCAGCTTCAGGGTGCGGGCTGTTCTGGAGTAGGGACCCCGAATCATGCAACCATATGAGCTGACCATCCACGATGCCCACGACCTCTTGAGCCGGAGGGAACTGTCCTCTCTGGAGCTGACCCGGAGCGTCCTTGAGCGCCTCCAGGAGCAGGAAGAGGGGGTGCGGGCCTTCATCACGGTCACCGGGGATATCGCCCTGGAGCAGGCGCGGCGGGCCGACGAGCGCATCGCGGCCGGGGAGATGACCCCCCTCACCGGTATACCGGTGGCCATCAAGGACAACATGTGCACCCGGGGGGTGCGTACCACCTGCGGCTCCCGGATGCTGGAAAATTTCGTTCCCCCCTACGATGCCGCTGTCCTGGAACGGCTGGGGGCCGCCGGAACGGTGATGGTGGGCAAGACCAATATGGATGTGTTCGCCATGGGCTCCTCGACGGAGAACTCCGCCTTTTTTACCACCAACAACCCGTGGGACCCGAGCCGGGTGCCGGGGGGCTCCAGCGGCGGGTCGGCGGCGGCGGTGGCCGCCCGGCAGGCCATCTATGCCCTGGGCTCGGATACCGGGGGCAGCATCCGCCAGCCGGCGGGCTTTTGCAGTGTGGTGGGGTTGAAACCCACCTATGGCCGGGTCTCGCGGTTCGGCCTGGTGGCCTTCGCCAGCTCATTGGACCAGATCGGGCCCCTGACCCGGGATGTCACCGATTGCGCCCTGGCGATGAATGCGATCGCCGGGCATGACCCGCGGGATTCCACCTCGGTACCGGTGCCGGTCCCCGATTATACCGGGGCCCTGACGCGTGACCTGAAGGGGCTGCGCCTGGGCGTGCCCCGGGAGTACTTCGTGGAGGGCATGGAGGGGGGGGTCAGGGAGGTGGTGGAAAGGGCTGTCGGGGAGCTGGAAAAGCTGGGGGCGGAGGTGGACTGGGAGGTATCCCTGCCGCACACGCGGTACGGCCTGGCCGCCTACTATATCATCGCTCCCTCGGAGGCCTCGGCCAACCTGGCCCGCTACGATGGGGTAAAATATGGCTTCTCGGCCTCCGAGGCCGAGGACATGTGGGACGGACTGGAGAAGACCCGGAAAGAGGGCTTTGGGGCCGAGGTCAAGCGGCGCATCATGCTGGGCACCTACGCCCTGTCCGCGGGCTATTACGATGCCTACTACCTCAAGGCGCAGAAGGTGCGCACCCTCATCCGGGAGGAGTTCCACCAGGCCTTCGAGAGATACGATGCCCTGATAACCCCGACCTCGCCCACGGTGCCCTTCAAAATCGGCGAGCGGATGGACGACCCTCTCAAGATGTATCTCAGCGATGTTTGTACGCTGCCGGTGAATATCGCCGGCATCCCCGCCCTTACCGTTCCCGCCGGCTTCAGCGAGGGGCTTCCGGTGGGGATGCAGATCATGGGAAGGCCCTTCTCCGAGGAGACCCTGCTGCGCGTGGGCTTCGCCTATGAGCAGGCCGCGGGGTGGAGGGAGCAGCCCCCGTCCCCGGGGAGCAGCGGCTCAAGGCCCGGCTGATAATTGATTAGGGCCCGGTGAGGTCGTATACTTGTACCAGGGTTATTCGATACCCCTTTGTTCTATCATGCGCGAGGGTAAAGGAGGTGCCCGATGGTAGAAGAGGAGATCGGCAGAGTCAGCGACTTCTTCGCCCACCCGGTGGTGGCCGGCATCGATCTTAGCGGAAAGCTGAAGGCCGGTGACCGGATCCACATCACGGGCCACACCAC
>JAZFUS010000203.1:0-6729 GCA_036447315.1 Dehalococcoidia bacterium | reverse complement strand
GGCCGCCAACTTCAAAGTTCAGGCAAAGGCTGCCGAAAACAGCTATATCGCGGGCAGTTAGTCCAACTATCGAAGCGACAGGCGCTGTGGGGTAGGAGCGGCTTTTGAGCACAATGGCCCTCATTCCAGCCTCTTGGGCCTGCAGCGTCACCTGTAGCGCATCGGGGCGGGGCTCCAGATGGGGTCCGGCATGTATATGCATATCGATGGAGCCCTTCACCAACGTTTCAATGGTTTCCACTCCAACCGGGTTGATCCCATCTCTATCCAAAATCAGGCCTCCTTACGGGTTCGTCCAAGACCGCTTGTGGTTCCCGGATATTGCCTCCGCCCTTTCCACATCTGCGCCCATATTATAGGCCTGTCAGACCGGCGGTCAAGCACTTTTACCGGCCATCTTGCTTGCCGGCCCATCCATCGGCTCGGCAGGTCCTATGGCTGTGGATAACCCCGATTGTGTTCTAAACCCCAGACCCCTGGCGGCCGGTAGCCGGTAAAAAAGCAATAAAAAAGGCCTGCCCCCCGGGGCAGGCCGCCGACCCTTAAGGCCGGGTTTCAAACCGATATAAGACGGACTGAGGCGTCCTCGAGCTTTACGCCCTATCGCCGCACCTTCCACCCGCGGCGTATGGGCTTCCATCCCCTCTGGCCTGGGCCAGCGTACCCTCCAGCATCTCCACTATATCGCCGGCGCCGGACGCGGGTCCGGGCACCCCCAGGAGCTGGATGACCCGCTCACAGGCCCCCAGCAGCTCATCCCGCTGCGCCCTGACCCGCTCGTAATTGTTGCAGGCCTCGTCCACAAAAAGTGCATTGGCCTCACTGAGCGCAAAGGGGGTATCCTCATTGACCAGCATAAGCCCGATCAGGTCACCGTTTCCGTCGTGGATCCCCCCGCCCTCGGAGCCCGCCTGCCACGGTAGTTTGCTATGTCCCATCTTTTGAACCCCTTTCCGGAAAAAACCCGGCATCGCTTCTCAAGTCGTATCTTAGACCAATAGGAGCCGGGGAACTATCCCCCAAAAGGGTTATTGGGGGGGTGAGTTTGGGGCACCATCCGTAGTAGCCGATATGGGCGCGCCATGGGGGGCCTATAAAAAGCCACCGTCCTGTCCGCTAATAACAAAGGGGGCCGTCCTTCTTCCGAAGGACGGCCCCTTTCGGCCCGGTTCATCGGGCTCAAGCCCGGTTTATCGCTTGGTATACTGCGGCGCCTTACGGGCCCGCTTGAGACCGTACTTCTTGCGCTCCTTGACCCTGGAGTCCCGGGTGAGGAAGCCATTGGAGCGTAGCTGCTTTTTCAGCCCCTCATCGGATACCAGCAGGGCCCGGGCGATGCCGTGGCGGATGGCCCCCGCCTGCCCGCTGACACCACCCCCGACCACCTTGATCATAGCGTTATACTTCTCCAGGGTGCCCGTGGTCTGAAGCGGGTCCTGGATGGTTTTCCGGTGCTCGGTCCGGGGGAAAAGCTCCTCCACGGGCCGGCCGTTGATAACAATAGCGCCGTTTCCAGGGACCAATCTCACCCGGGCCACCGCGCATTTTCGCCGTCCCGTCCCATAGAAGTACCCCTGATCTTTCACTGGCCTTTACCCTCCTCTGGCTGGCCTTTCCCCACGCCGGCGCCGACCTGGCCCCCGTGGGGATGGCTCTCCCCGGCATACACCTTGAGCTTCCGGGCCATGGCCCGGCCCAGGGCGTTCTTGGGAAGCATTCCCTTGATCGCCTTCTCGATCACCCGCTCCGGATGAGTCGCCATCATCCTCTCCAGGGTGACGGCTTTGATCCCGCCGGGATATCCCGTATGGCGGTAATAGATTTTCCCCTGGCCCTTGTTCCCCGTCGTTTTCACCTGGGCGGCGTTGATAATAATCACATAATCACCGGTGTCCAGGTGGCGGGCATACATAACCTTGTGTTTGCCCATGAGAAGCCGAGCCGCCCTGGCAGCCATCCGGCCCAGGACCTCACTCGAGGCGTCGATGACATGCCACTGGCGCTGTATATCTGAGGCTTTGGTACTATAGGTTTTCATTCCCAGGCTCCCTAATTGATTCCGGATAGTTGACCCGCTCCAGGGACAGGCCATGGGCGGGAGCGGCCGGCCCCGCCAGGCCGGGCCTCCTGGCCCGGGTAACCCCGTCGAATTCTTCGATCTCCATACTTCCCTGGCCCACCCTTATCAGCGCCCCCACGGTGTTCCTCACCTGATGGGGCAGGAAGGAGTTGGCCTCCATCCTTATACTCACCATTTCATCTTCCCTCTCCACCCCGGTGCGGTAAACCGTGCGCACCGTGCTCCGCTCCCGCCCCCTCAGGGAGGAGGCAAAAGAGGCGAAATCGTGGCACCCCTCCAGCGTCTGGAGTGCCAGGCCCATGGGCTTCTCCGCCAGGGGCCGATTTACCACCAGGGCAAATCTCTCCCTCAAGGGTGACCGTCCCGGGCTGTTCCAGATCCGGTAACAATACTCCCGGCTGATGGCCTCACCACGGACATCGAAGCCAGCCCGCACGTGGCATGCCCTCTTCACCGCGATATCCCGGGGCAGATAATGGTTGAGCGCCCGCACCCAGGTCGGGGGTGAAAGGCCTGAACCGGTGCGAAAACTCACCACCTGCCCCCGGGCGTGGACCCCGGCATCGGTGCGGCTGGCGCCCTTGACCCGTATCTTCTCCCCGGTGAGTTCTTCCAGGGCTCTCTCCACCTCCTCCTGGATGGTGGAGGCGTTCTCCTGAAACTGGAAGCCATGATAGCGGGTCCCCTCATATTCTACTATTAAGACTACATTGGATTCGTCTGCCACCGGGCTGGCTCACCCCCTAGACCAGCTCCAACCGGGCCACCGAAGCCCCATCCCCCAGGCGACGCCCCAGCTTGGTGATCCTGGTATAGCCTCCGGGGCGCTCGTTATAGCGGGGGCCCAGATCGGCGAACACCTTATCCACCACTTTCGTGTCCAAAATAAAGGCCTGCGCCCGGCGGCGGGCGTGGAGGCTGCCCTCCTTGCCCAGGGTAATCATTTTCTCCGCCAGGCCCCGGACCTCCTTGGCCTTGGCCTCGGTGGTCGTGATCTTTTCATACCTGAGCAGGTCTGTCACCTGGTTGCGAAATAGAAGCATGCGGTGATCGGAGGGACGGTTCAGCTTGGTTCCGGATATACGGTGTCTCATGTCATTCCTCTCGCTGGGATTCCTCGACAGGGGTGGACGGCTCCAGGTTTGACTCCGGCTCCGTTTCCAACCCGTTCCCGGCCTCCGCTGCCTCCCCCGCCACCTCGTCCTCCCCAGCCTCCTCCTCAGACCCCTCGGCAACCCCCTCCAGCTCCTCCTCGACTTCGTTGACAAAACCCATCGCCTGCAGGCGATCCTTAACCTCGTCCCGGGACTTCTGGCCGAAGTGGCGCAGCTGCATCAGCTCCTCTTCGGACTTCTCCAGAAGCTCTCCCAGGGTATTTATTCCCCCCCGCCTCAAAGAGTTCAGGGTGCGCACCGAGAGTTCCAGCTGGTCCACGGGCATATCGTATTGCTCCGCCGGGATAGAGAGCCGCAGGGCCTTGATCTCCGCGCTCTTCTGAGAGATCTGGGCCAGGTCTCTGAACAGGGAAAACCCCTCCACCAGGATCTCGGCGCTCCGGCTCACCACCTCCACCGCCGGGAGCGAGCCATCGGTCCATACCTCCAGGGTCAGCCGCTCAAAGCTCACATCCTCCAGGCTGACATGGGTCTGCTCCACGGAGAAGTCCACCTTGCGCACGGGGGAAAAGATGGCATCCACCGGGATGACCCCGATAGGCAGGCCGTCCCCTCCCACCGCCTCCCGGTACCCGGTGCCCTGCTCCACATTTAACTCCACCGACAGCTTGGAACCGTCCGAATCCAGAGTGGCCATGTGGAGGTCTGGGTTCACGATCTCGAAATCTATGGACGGCTTGATATCGGCCGCGGAGGCTTCCCCGGCCCCCTCCACCTCCAGATTCAGCTTTCCCGGCCTCTGGGAAAGGGAGCGCAGGCGCAGGGACTTGACGTTAAGAAGGAACTGGTTTACGTCCTCCCTGACGTCGGGTATGGTGGTGAACTCGTGCTGCACCCCCTCGATCCGGACCCAGGTAACCGCCGTTCCGGGTATGGCACTGAGGAGCACCCGGCGCACAGCATTACCCAGGGTAGTGCCGAATCCCCTATGCAGCGGCTCCACCACAAACCGGCCATAGGTATCTGTGGTTTCCACACAGTCTATTTTGGGGATTATCTCTTCTGACAAATCCTATCCTCCCTCCCCAATCAACGGGAGTAGTACTCCACAACAGTGGTAGCATCGAAACCGAGCTCCACACCTTCTTTAGTGGGTTGGCTCAGAACCCGGGCTGAAAGGTTAGCCGTATCCAGGCTGAGCCACCCGGGCAGCGGGCCGCTGGGGGGCGATTCAACCAGCTCCTTATAGGGAACGGTTTTGGTGCTCGCCTCCCGCCAGGTGATGACATCACCGGGCTTGACCATCAGGGAAGGGATACCGGCACGGCGCCCATTGAGCATGATATGACCATGCCCCACCAATTGGCGTGCCTGGGCCCGGGAATCGCCGAATCCCAACCGATAGACCACATTATCCAGGCGCTTCTCCAGAAGTTGTACCAGGTTATCACCGGTGGCGCCGGGGAGCCTCACCGCCTCGGCGAAGGTCTTGCGGAACTGACGTTCCAGCACACCATAGGTGAAGCGCGCCTTCTGCTTCTCCTTCAACTGTAAGCCCCGGTCCGATATCCTGCGCCGCCGCGATAGCTGCATTCCGGGGGGGACATTCCGCCTGTCCAGAGTGCACTTCCCCAGACACCTATCCCCTTTAAGCATCAGCTTTTGACCATGCCGGCGACACTTCCGGCAGACCGGGCCTGTATACCGGGCCATATTTCCTCCTACACCCGCCGTCTCTTGCGAGGCCGGCAACCGTTATGAGGGATGGGGGTGACATCCCTGATACTGGATACCACAAGCCCCGCGGCCTGCAGGCTGCGGATGGCTGCCTCCCGGCCACTCCCTGGACCTTTTATGTAAACCTCTACCTGGCGCAGGCCATGCTCCATCCCCCGCCGCGCCGCCCCCTCCGCCGCGAGCCCGGCGGCATAGGGGGTTCCCTTTCGAGAGCCCTTGAATCCTGCCGTCCCCGAGCTTCCCGAGGCGATCACATTACCCTCCGGATCGGTGAGGGTGACAATGGTGTTATTGAAGGTAGACTGTATGAAGGCCTTGCCCCTGGGAACGGATTTTTTCTCCCGCTTTTTGGTCCTTCTTTTCTTCTCAGGCATGTGCTTTCACCTTTCCCTTTCCAGAGAGCTACTTCTTGGTCGCGCCCCGCCTCTGTCCCCTACCGGCCACTGTCTTGCGGTTCCCCCTCTTGGTGCGGGCATTGGTCCGGGTACGCTGTCCATGGACCGGCAGCCCCCGGCGATGTCTCATTCCCCGGTAGCACCCAATCTCGGTGAGCCGCTTGATGTTGAGACTGACCTCTCTCCTCAGGTCCCCCTCCACCTGATAGCCCTTGTCGATGGCCTCCCGGATCTGACTGACCTCCCCCTCGGTGAGGTCCCGAGTCTTGGTATCCGGGGAGACACCAATCTGGGCCAGGATCAGGCGACTGGAAGTCGCCCCGATACCAAAGATAGATTGCAACGAGATTTCCACCCTTTTATTCATGGGAATATCAATTCCGGATATTCGCGGCATGGATCTCCTTTCTATCCCTGTCTCTGCTTATGTCTGGGGTTCACGCAGATGATCCTGACCACGCCCTTCCGCTTCACGATCTTGCATTTCTCGCAGCGTGGCTTAACAGAAGCTTTAACCTTCATAACAAAATCCTCATTTGAATCTATAGGTGATCCTACCCCGGTTCAGGTCATAGGGCGAAAGCTCCACCAGCACCCGGTCCCCGGGTAGGATCCTGATATAATGAAGCCGCATCTTGCCCGAAACGTGGGCCAGCACCTTGTGCCCATTGGGCAACTCCACCCGAAACATGGTATTGGGCAGAGATTCCGACACCGTTCCCTCCACTTCCAGGCTTTCCTTCTTAGGCATAGGCCTCTCTTTCCGCCGGGGAGCCAATCATCATAAGACCGTAAGTACCTCCGCCTCCCCATTGGTGATGGCCACCGTATGCTCGAAATGGGCGGACAGGCTGCCATCGCTGGTGCTCACCGTCCAATTATTGTCACCCACCTTGGTCCGCCAGGACCCGGCATTCACCATAGGCTCCAGGGCGATGGTCATGCCCCGGCGCAAAATAGGGCCGTGGCCGGAGAGCCCGAAGTTGGGCACCTGCGGCTCCTCATGCATCTCCCGGCCGATCCCATGGCCCGTATACTCCCGCACCACGGAGAAGCCCCGGGACTCGGCACAGAGCTGGATGGCGGAACTGACGTCCCCCAATCGGGCCCCCGCCCGGCAAGCGTCGATGCCCGCCGCCAGGGCCTCCCTGGTCGCCGCCAACAGCCTTCCGGCCTGAGGGCTGATATCCCCAACCCCCACGGTCATAGCCGCATCTCCCTGAAACCCCTCATAAATGGCCCCCATATCCAGGGACACGATATCCCCGGAGTTGATGACCCTATCCCCCGGGATACCATGCACCACCTCGTCATTCACCGAAACGCAGAGCCTGGAGGGAAAGCCCCGGTATCCCAAAAAGGAGGATACCGCCCCGTGCTTGGCCAGCTCCCTTTCGGCGAT
>JAZFUS010000202.1:0-4566 GCA_036447315.1 Dehalococcoidia bacterium | reverse complement strand
TCCACCGAAGAGGTGTGGGATGATGTCCTGGCCAAGAACCTCAAGGGGGTGATGAATTGCTCCCGGGCGGTCATCAACCACATGATAGATAGGGGAAGTGGCAACATAGTCAACACCGCCTCGGTGGCCGGCATCCACGGCACCCCGCGGCGGGTCGAGTATTCGGCGGCCAAGGGGGGAATCATCGCCTTTACCAAAGCCCTGGCCAAGGAGGTAGCCTCCCACGGCATCCGCGTCAATAGTGTCTCCCCGGGGGTCATCGACACGGTGATGTTGCGGGAGATCGCTGCCGAGGACCGGGAGGCGCTCACCAAGAATCCTCCCCCGGTGGGCCGCCTGGGGCAGCCCGAGGACGTGGCCCAGTTGGTGGGCTTTCTGGTCTCCGATGGCGCCGCCTTTATCACGGGCCAGAACTATGTCATTGATGGGGGCTGGTATATCTGAGGATGTGCTTTACATAAGTATACAGGGGCCATAGAGCTTCGAATCTGGGGCGGGGCGGCCTGGGGAGATATCAGCCCGTGGTCACCAGGACCCCTCCCGCGACCACGGAGAAGCAGCCCGCCACCACATGAAAGCTTAGCTTCTCCTGCCTTCGCAGGAAAAGGTAGGTGCCCACCAGGGTGAACAGGGGGCTGGTAGCGCCCAGGGGGGTGGCCACCACCGCCGGTGCCAGGCTCAGGGCGGTATAGAGGAACATGATACCCAGCGATGAGGCCAGGCCGGATAGGGACAGGAGGCCCACAGCCCGCCAATTGCTTCCGGCGCTGTCCTTCAGGTCTTTGCCGGCCACCAGCCCCAGGGCCAGGGTGCCGGAGAAGAGGGATACGGTGGCACCCACCAGCGGGTGTGCCAGACCCGAGACCGCCCATTTCAGCAGTACCGCGGTGATCCCGTAGCTGACCGCCGAGGCGAAAGAGAAGCCGTACCCCGCCACCCGGTTGACGCCCATGGCCACCCTTGTCTCGGCCCCCCGCTCACTGACCAGCAGGGTGAGACCCCCCACGATGAATACAACGCCCATCACCAGGGGGGCGCTGACCCTTTCTCCCAGCAATGGAATGGCCAGGGCCATGGTGTACAGGGGGTAGGAAGCGTACACGGTGGTGGACCGGGAGGTACCTATGTGTCTTATTCCCAGAAAGGTGAGGCCCCGGCCCACGGGAAAGTTCAAGATGCCGATGAGGGTAAACCAGCCCACCGCAGCCAGAGAGACCGAGGCCAGGGCTTCAAACTGAAAAATCAGGGTAATTATCAGGACCAGCGCCAGCCCGGATATCAGAGAGATCAGGGTGCCGGTGAGGGGCTTGATCCTCTCCAGGCCAAGGCCAATGAAAACCCGCCCCACCCCAAAGCCGGCTGCGGCTAGAATGGCGAAGATTATGCCCATTGCCCCTCCGATCTCACGCCATTATTTGGTTTCTTCCCGGGGTTGCCGGCCCGCATTCCCTTTGGGCCTTTAGAACAGGATGACGGTCCCGGATACCACCAGCGCGGCCCCCAGGAGGACCCTGGGGGAAAAGGTTTCCAACTTGCGGTTAAAGATGAAGGAGAAGAAGATGACCAGCATCCGGCTGGCCGAAAACAGCGGTCCCACGACACTCATCGGGCTCAGACTCAGGGCCATATAGCGAAAGAGCTGGGCCGAGGCTACCAGGGTGCCGCTGAGACTGAACCAGAGGAGAGTGGTCCTATCGATTCCCATGAGGCCGTCCCGCTGGCCCCGGTGGAGCAGGGTGAAGCTCATGACGGTGGTGGCGGCCACATAGGAGATAAAGGTCCCGGCCACCGGAGCCCCGGCTGCCCCCAGGCCCCATTTCACCAGAACGGGGCTGCTGCCATAGAGCACTCCGGCCCCCAGACCGGCAAGGACCCCCCGGATAAACTCCCCGGGGGAGGCGGCGATTTTGTTTCCGGCCCGAAGGGGTCCCCAAACGATGAACAATACCCCCGAGATGATCAGGCCTGAGCCCGAGACCAGCTCCCAGGTCAGGGGCTCGTGAAAGAGGAGGATTCCCCAGGCCACGGAGCACAGGGGCCCGGCGGAGGTGAGAATCTGGGCCATATTGGCCCCGACCGCCTGTATGGCTCGATAGTAGAGGCTTCTCCCCACGACAAAATGGACCAGGCCGGCACTCGCCAGAAAGATGTATCCGGACAAGGGGAAGGCGCCTATCTCCCCGGTCTGCCCCATCCCGGCAAGGATCAGGGTGAAGTAGGGCACCGCCAGAAACAGGGAGATGAGGACCCCCGCCGAGGAATCGGAGCTCCGGACCACACCCCGCCGGGTGAATATGGCGCTCAGGCCAAAGCAACCGGCACCGAAGAGGGCAAACAGGGAACCACTCATACCGCCCCAGGATACCCCACTTTCGCCCCGGCATCAATGGCCCTCCCGGTACCGCCTTTCCCGGGGGCAACTTGACTGCCGGGCCTGTTTCTTTTAGAGTTTGGTAGCTCTCTTTGGATTACCTGATATGAAAAGGGGCGCCATGGAGCGGCATCTGGAAAAACGGCGGGAAAAAGGGAGATCAAGATGGCCCCACGTAAAGGATACACCGGGAGAATCCTCCAGGTAGACCTGTCATCGGCGGGCGTGACCGAAATCCCGACCGGGGACTATGGCGAGCGGTTCCTGGGGGGAAGAGGTATCGGGGCCAAGCTCTACTGGGACCAGGTGCCTCCGGAGGCCGGGGCCCTGGACCCGGAGAATTGCCTGGTTTTTGCCACGGGACCCATGGCGGGCTATCCCGTGGTGGGGGGTTCCCGATGGCAGGTCAGCGGTAAGTCCCCGGCCGTCACCCCGGAGCGTTTCTCCTACTCCAATCTGGGGGGTAGCTGGGGTGCCGAGCTCAAATTCGCCGGCTACGACGCCCTGGTGGTCCAGGGCCGCTCCCCGGGGCCGGTCTATCTCTTCATCCACGATGGCGGTGTCGAGATCAGGGATGCCTCTGCCCTCTGGGGCAAGGGCGCCATCCAGGCCAGAGAGCTCCTCAAAGGGGAACTGGGAAGCTCGGTGAAGGTGGTGACCATCGGTCCGGCGGCCGAGAACAGGGTCACCATCGCCACTATCCTGGCCGATAATGATGCCAGCGGCTCCGGAGGCCTGGGGGCGGTTTTGGGCTCCAAGAACCTGAAGGCCATTGTGGTGAAGGGGACCAAAAAGGCCATGGCGGTGGCGGACCCGGAGAGGTTCCGGAAGCTGGAGGGCGAATTCCGGAAACTGAGGAAGGGTATTCCGGTGGGCATTATGGGGTTTATGGAGGGCCCCCGGGCAAAGAAGGACGTCTGCTTTGGCTGTCTGGGGAACTGTGCCCGCATGACCTATGAGGCGGAAAATGGCAGCAAGGGGAAATTCACCTGCCAGGCGGCCCTCTTCTACAAGGACCGGGCGGAGCTCTTCTATGGAGGGCCCACCGAGGTCCCCTTCTTCGCCACCAAGCTTTGCGATGAATACGGGCTGGATACCAATACCCTGAGTGTTATGCTCCTCTGGCTGTGGCGGTGCTACCGGGCGGAGATCCTCACCGATGAAAATACCGGCATGCCCCTATCGCAGATGGGCAGCCTGGAATTCATCGAGAGCCTGGTGAAGAAGGTCTCGCTCAGGGAGGGCTTTGGAGATGTGCTGGCCCAGGGGTTGTTCCGGGCCGCCGAGTCGCTGGGGCCGGGGGCACAGGAGCAGCTCAGCGATTACGTTACCTCATCGGCCCAGCGGAGCGACTACGAGCCCCGGCTGTATATCACCACGGGCCTCTTCTTCGCCATGGAGCCCAGGGTGCCCATCCAGCAGCTCCATGAGATAAGCCTCCTGGTGGGGAGGTGGGTGAAGTGGGTCAATAAGGAGGAGGGGGCCTTTGTCTCCACCGATGTTGTCCGGTCCATCGCCAAGCGGTTCTGGGGCGGCGAAATGGCGGCCGATTTCTCCACCTATGAGGGTAAAGCCCTGGCGGCGAAAATGATCCAGGACCGCCAGTATGTCAAGGAGTGCCTCGTTTTCTGTGACTGGCTGTGGCCCATCACCGATGTGGAGTTTGCCGCCGACCATGTGGGTGACCCCACTTTCGAGAGCCAGGTCTTCGCGGCCGTTACCGGGGAGGAGTTGGATGAGGAGGGGCTTTACGGCCTGGGGGAGAGGGTGTTCAATCTCCAGAGGGCCATCCTGGTCAGGGAGGGCCACCGGGGGCGGGAGTCCGATACTCTGCCCGAGAAATGGTTTACGCAGCCGCTTAAAAACCATCCTGTCCAGCCCCAATGCCTGGTCCCGGGAAAGGGCGGGGAGGTCATCTGCCGCAAGGGAGAGGTGGTGGACAGGGAGCAGTTCGAAAAGATGAAGGATGAGTACTACCGGCTCAGGCAATGGGACGTGGCCAGTGGCCTTCAGACGGTATCCCGACTTCAGGAGATAGGGCTTGCCGATATCGCTCAGGAGCTGGAGCGCCGGGGGCTGGCGAAGTAGCCATATCTCATTTTGCCATCGGGATGTAAAAAGTCGGGTCCTAAAGGGTTGACTTTTTCCAGGTCTTTGGGCTAATATGTTTTATCCTCCCTAAGCTTAGCTTGTGG
>JAZFUS010000201.1:0-2609 GCA_036447315.1 Dehalococcoidia bacterium | reverse complement strand
GGACCTGCCGAGGGTCGCCCGCTGGTTGCGCTGGGGCACCTCCCCGAAGTCTCCCCGGCCCACCCGGGCCACGACCATCTTCTCCATGGGGTCGGGGCGCTCCACCTCGCTGGCTTGCCCGGGTTTTTCGATTTTTTTGGTCTTGGTCGCCCCGGCCATGGGGTGCCTCCTTTATCCTGTCAGATAGCTCTCCGCCAAACGGATGAAGAACTGGGAGCTCAATCTCAGGCTCTCCAGGTCTATCCTCTCGTTCTTGCCGTGGATGGTCTGCCTCAGGCTGGGGTCGAAACCGGGGCTCATGATGGACACCCCGTAGGAGGGGACGGACTTCCTCCTCAGGTGGCGGGAGTCGGTGGCCCCCGAGGAGATGCAGGGGAGGCAGGCGTAATCGCCCACCACACCCTGCAGGGTGTCCCGGATCAATCTGTAATGGGGGGAGTCCGTGGGGGAGAAGGTAGGGGGTTCGAAGTGCGGGACATCTATCTCTATCCCTTCCTCCAGGATTTTCCTCAGTTCGGACAGGACAAATTCCCTGTCCTGCCCGGGCAGGACGCGGATGTCCACCTCGGCCTGGGAGCTGTCGGGCACGATGTTGACCTTCGAGCCTCCGTGGAACACGTTGGGCGATACCGTCATGCGGGTGATGGCCCGGAGGTATTCGGCGAAGGCCCGCTCCTCGAAGAGGCCGATGACCCGGTCCACGTTCGATTCGTCCACCTCTTCATCCATCCCCTTCATTGCGGCCAGGCCCTGCAGAAGGGTCTTGACCTGAGGGATGAGGACGGTCCGGGGAATGTAATCGGCCAGCCCGGCCACCGCCCTGGCCATTCGGGCCACCGCGTTATCCCCCAGGCCGGGCATGGAGCCGTGGCAGGAGACCCCCCGGGCCCTGAGGGTGGTCCAGGCCGGCTCCTTCTCGCCCGCCTGAATGAGGTAGGCCACCTTGTTACCGACCTTTACTGGTTCCGCGGCCCCCTCATTTACGGCGAAATCGGCCGTGAGCAGGGACGCGTGGTTTTCCATGAGGTAATGTACCCCCAGGGTGCCCGCGGCCTCCTCATCGGCGGTGGCGGCAAAGATGAGCCTTCCCTGGAGCCGGGAGTTCCGGGCCAGGTGGAGAAGGGCGTGGGCCTGGGCCGCCACCAGGTTCTTACAGTCCAGGGCGCCCCTGCCCAGGACGAAGCCGTCCCTGATCTCCCCGCAGAAGGGGGGGAAGTCCCAGCCCTCGGAAACGGGGACGACATCGGTGTGGGAGAGGAACAGCAGGCTTTTGGCCGGCGGCCCCGCCTCCCCCCCCAGGCGGGCGAAGAAGCTCCCCCTCCCCGGGGCGGACTCGATGATCTCGTTATCGATCCCCGCCTCATCGAAGAGGCCCTTCAAATAGAGGGCCGCCTCCGTCTCCCCCCCCGGTGGGTTCACCGATTGGATCTTTATCAGGTCGGCCAAAATCTCATGGACTTCCATGGTAATTCTAGAGTTTAACACCGGTGGGGAATTAGGGCAAACCCCGGGGGGTTTCCGGCCGCCCTGTGGTAAAATGGGCTGGCGTAAGGAGGCATGAATTGACCCCGGAGAACCGCAGGGTACTGCTGGTCAACCCCAACCGGATGCAGCCGCCGGTGGCCCCCCTGGCCCTGGACTATCTGGCCCATGCCCTCCGGGAGAGCCACTTCGAGGTGGACATCCTCGACCTCTGTTTCCCCGGCGACCCCGGGGAGGCCATCGGGGACTATTTTGCCCGGAGCCGCCCCCTGGCCATCGGGGTCACCCTGCGCAACACCGACGATACCTACTTTGCCAGCCGGGATTTCTTCCTGCCCGGCTTCAAGGGGGTTATCGACTCCATCCGGGACCACAGCCGGGCCCCCATCATCCTGGGGGGCGCCGGGTTCTCGGTGATGCCCGGGGCCGTCCTGGATTTCTGCGGGGTGGACCTGGGTATCTGGGGGGAGGGGGAGATGGCCCTGCCCATGCTGCTCCAGCGAATGGTGGCTGGTGAGAGCTACGACGACGTTCCAGGCCTCATATTACGGGACGAAACGGGACTTGTGAGCATTCCCCCCCGCTACCTTCCCCTGGGGAGGGCGGCCCCCCGGCGGGGCGCCGTGGACAACCTGAGGTACTTCCGGGAAGGGGGCATGGGCGCCCTCGAGGGGAAGAGGGGGTGCCCCCGGGCCTGTGTCTACTGCGCCGACCCCGTGGGGAAGGGGAGGCGGGTGCGGTTTCGCTCGCCCCAAAGCATCTCAGACGAGATCGAGGCCCTATTGGAGCAGGGCATCGACCACCTCCATTTCTGCGACAGCGAGTTCAATATCCCGGAGGCCCATGCCCGCCGGGTATGTCTGGAGCTGATCGAGCGCGGGCTGGGCGGAAAAGTGAGGTGGTATACCTATGCCAGCCCCGCCCCTTTCTCGGACGAGCTGGCGGTCCTGTTCCGGAGGGCGGGGTGCGCCGGCATCAACTTCGGTGTCGACAGCGCGGCCGACGCGGTTCTCCGCGCCCTGGGCCGGGACTTCACCGCCCGGGACCTGGAGCGGACCGCGGCCATCTGCCACCGCCAGGGGATAGCCTTCATGTATGACCTGCTGCTGGGGGGTCCGGGGGAGACC
>JAZFUS010000200.1:0-3095 GCA_036447315.1 Dehalococcoidia bacterium | reverse complement strand
CGGGCAGATCATGCCGCCGGTAATGGGCGCCACCGCCTTCCTCATGGCTGAGATCCTGGAGGTCCCCTACTGGTCCATCGTGGTGGCCGCCATCCTGCCCGCCATCCTCTATTACCTGGCCATTTACATGCAGGTGGACTTCGAGGCCGCCAAGACGGGCCTCAAGGGCCTACCCAAGTCTGAAATCCCATCGCTGCGGCAGACGATGAGGGAGGGCTGGCAGTTCCTTATTCCCATCGGCGTGCTGATCTTCTTCCTGGGCTACCTGGGATATTCCGCGTCCACATCCGGCCTCTATGCCCTGGTCGCTTTGTTGGTGGTGAGCATGTTCCAGCGGCAGACGCGGCTCACGCCGCGCAAGATTGTAGCCTCCCTGGAGGGGTCTACTAAGGGACTGCTTCAGATAGGCCCGGCGGGGGCAGTGGTGGGCATCCTGGTGGGCGCTGTCAGCCTCACCGGCCTGGGGCTGGCCCTTTCCTCGGGCCTGATTGAGACCGCCAGGGGCAGCCTGATGGCGCTGCTGCTGCTGGCCATGGTGGCCTCCCTTATCCTGGGCCTGGGCCTGCCCACCATCGTGGCCTACCTCACCCTGGCCATCCTGGTGGCGCCGGCCCTGGTACAGATGGGAGTGGAACCCATGGCCGCCCACCTCTTCATCCTCTACTTCGGGGCTATATCCCTGATGACCCCCCCCGAGGGGCTGGCCTTCTACGCCGCCGCGGCCATCGCCGGAGCCGGGCCCATGCGCACCGGATTCACTGCCACCCGCCTGGGTATCGTGGCTTACCTGATTCCCTTCATGTTCGTCCGTGCCCCGGCCCTGATATTGATGGGCTCTGTCTCGGAGATCGCCCTGGCGGCCACCACCGCCATAATTGGCGTCTCCGCCCTGGCCGCGGGCCTGGCAGGGTATCTTTTCCGGCCGGCCAACCTCCTCCAGAGGGCTCTGTTCATCGGTGGAGCCGTGGCACTCATCTACCCGGATTTCCTGACCGACATCATAGGTGCCGTGGCCATCGGGCTGCCCACCATATGGCAGGTGATATCGTATCAGGCCCACCGGCATGATTCGGAGACCACCCCCATCCCGGCCGATCCTACTTATGGCGACTGAGAAGAATCCATCGCCCGCGCCGCCGCCACACCATGGGACGGCCAAGTCCGGACAATGGTTATTATGGGATGAATGAAACAGCGCTATCCCCATTGTCTCCCTATCGAGCCCTGGACCTGACCGCCGAGAAGGGTTTTCTCTGCGGCAAGATACTGGGAGACCTGGGAGCCGACGTCATCAAGGTCGAGCCGCCGGGGGGTGAGCCCTCCCGGAACATCGGCCCCTTTTACCATGATATCCCCGACCCGCAGAGGAGCCTGCACTGGTTTGCCCTCAACACCAGCAAGCGGGGCATCACCCTGGACCTGGAGGACCCGGCGGGAAAAGACCTGTTCCGGCGGCTGGTCCTGAAGGCGGATTTTGTCATCGAAACCTTCCCGCCGGGGCGTATGGATGAGATGGGGCTGGGCTATACCGAGCTCGCCCGGATAAATCCAGGAATAATTCTGGTTTCCATCAGCCCCTTCGGGCACTCGGGGCCCTATCGGGATTTCAAGGGTGCCGATATCGTAGCCATGGCCATGGGGGGGCAGATGAGCATCGCCGGCCACCCGGACCGGCCTCCCGTGCGGGTAACCGCCCCCCAGGCATATCTACATGCCGCGGCTCACGCCGCGGTAGGGGCCCTGATAGCCCTCCACTACCGGGAGGCCGGGGGAGAGGGCCAGCAGGTAGACGTCTCCATCCAGGAGGCCGTGCTGCGCATCCTGGCCAACGAGCCGGCCTTCTGGGAGTACAGCCGTAACGTCATGCGCCGGACCGGCCCCCTCCGCCCCCGGGACGAACTCCTCATGCGCGAGGTGTGGCCATGCCGGGACGGCGAGATCACCTATCGGGTCATGTCACAGGGGTTCCAGAGGCTAACCCCCCTCCTGGTCCAGTGGATGGACGAGGAGGGGATGGCCCACGAGCTCAAGGATGTGGACTGGCAGCAGGTGGACCTGGCCAAGGTGACAGCCGCTGACCAGGCGTCTCGTGAGGATATTATCGGCCGGTTCTTTCTCAAATACACCAAGGACGAGATCTTCCAGCAGGCACTACGGCGCCATATACCCATCATGCCGGCCAGCACACCCGGTGACGTTCGGGAAAACCGGCAATTAGAGAGCCGCGACTTCTGGGTAACTGTGGAGCACCCCGAGTTGGATGAGGCCATTACCTATCCCGGGGCGCCCTTCAAATTCGGCAAAACACCTTGGAAAATACACCGGCGGGCGCCCCTTATCGGTGAGCACAACCAGGAGATTTTGGATGAACTGGCCTCCAACCCCGACCGCGAGCAGTCCTCCAATGCGCAGGCGGAAACCCCTGGACCGGAATCTCCGGTTCCGGGGAGAGCCCTGGAGGGGATGCGGATAGTTGACTTCACCCGGGTCATTACGGGGCCGCTGATAACCAAATACCTGGCCGAGTTTGGGGCCGAGGTAATCAAGATAGAGAGCCGGTCCAGTCTGGATGCGGGCAGGATCAATCCCCCCTTTAAGGACGGCATCCAGGGCTTGAACCGCTCCGGGTCCTTCATCTTTCCCAACAGCAGCAAGCGGAGCCTGAGCCTCAATCTGGGCCATCCGCGGGCCCAGGAGGTAGCCCGGGGACTCATCGCCCGGGCCGACATGGTGGTAGAGAACTTCGCCCCGGGGGTAATGCGGAAGTGGGGCCTGGACTATGAACAGGTCATCCGCCTCAAGCCCGACATCATTATGCTCAGCACCAGCACCCTGGGGCAGACCGGCCCCTATGCCAGCCATCCCGGCTTTGGCTGGAACCTGAGCGGCCTGGGGGGTTTCAATCACTTCACCGGATGGCCGGACCGGGAAGGGGTAGCACCCAGTACTGCCTATACCGATTATGTGGCTCCCTGGTTGGGCGTGTCGGCCGTTCTGTCGGCCGTGGACCATCGGCGCCGCACCGGCCAGGGCCAGCACATCGATATGTCCCAGTTTGAGGCCGCCCTGACCTTTCTCTCCCCGGAGGTCCTGGA
>JAZFUS010000199.1:0-8421 GCA_036447315.1 Dehalococcoidia bacterium | reverse complement strand
TGAAGTGGGCGGAGGTGGTCTGCAAGATGCCGGCGGAGGCCCTGGTCATCACCAAGGAATGGCTCAACGGCATCGCCGATATCACCGGGATGGGGGCCACGTGGAGGTCTCACTTCGCCGAGCACCTCATGCTCCAGTATGTGCACTTCCACCCCAATGAGGTCAGTCTCTACAAGACCAGGAGGGACCGGGGCCTCAAGGGTTACTTCCAGGAGAGGGCTGTATCGGCCACACCGGAGGCCCGGGACTCTTAGGGTGGCGGCCACTTTCGATTGGCCCGACCCGACAGAGTCCAACCATGGGGTGGCAGGAAGATTTTCAGCGAAACCGTATATCGGCCGATGAGGCCGCTGCTATGGTCAAGTCGGGGGACCGGGTGGTCTTCCCCGGGGGCCGGGAGACCTTCGCCCTGGGGCTGGCCCTGGCCGCCAGGAAGGACGAGCTCAAGGACGTAGAGGTCCTGGTCTGCGTCCCCGGCTATGACTTCGGCTGGTATGACCCGGACTGGGATGATTCCTTCCGGGTAACCGTGATGCAGGCCACGGCCACCGCTCAGCCCGCCATCGACGCCAAGAGGATAGATTTCAACACCTCCACCCTGCTGCCCTTCCATGAAGGCCCGGAGGCCCGGGTGCCCGATGTGGTCTTTGTGGAGGTTTCGCCCCCCGACGATAAGGGCTTCTGTAGCTTTGGGGCCTCCCTCTGGGACAAGAAACAGCGGGTGCGCCAGGCAAAACTGGCCATCGCCGAGGTGAACGAGAACCTCATCCGGACCTATGGCGAGAACTTTATCCACGTCTCGGAGATAGACTATTTCGTGGAGCACGTCTCCTCCGGCGGAGCCCCGGGCTCGGGGTCGCTGGCGGGGCGGGAGCTCCGGGAGCCCGAGCCCTACCTGAAGAATATCGCCGGGAATGTCTCGGGGCTCATACGGGACGGCGATACCATCCAGATCGGGGTGGGGCGCACCACCGAGCCCCTGGTGGGGGCGGGCCTGCTGGACGGCAAGCGGGACCTGGGCTATCATTCTCAGGCCACGCCGCCGGGGATAATCTCCCTGGTCTGGGAGGGGGTGATCAACGGGCGCTATAAGACCGTCAATCCGGGCCGGGTGGTGGTGGCGGCCATAGGGGGCAGCACCCGGGAGGAGATGGCCTGGGTGAACGGCAACCCCCTGTTCCATGTGGTGGACGTGGACTACCTGGAGGATATCCGGGTCATCGCCGCCCATGACAACATGGTGGCCATCAACCAGGCCCTGTCGGTGGACCTCTCGGGGCAGATCGCCGCCGAGACCCTGGGCACCCGTCTGATGGCGGTGGCGGGGGGGCAGATACCCTTCGTCGTCGGCGCCTGGCTCTCCCGGGGAGGGAGGGCCATTACCGTCCTTCCCTCCACGGCCAGGGGGGGGAAGGTGTCTCGAATCACCCCCGTTCTGCCCCTGGGGACGGTGGTCACGATTCAGCGCAACCTGGCCGATTATGTGGTCACGGAGTTCGGCGTGGCCCACCTCAAGGGCAGGACCCTGAGGCAGAGGGCCGAGGCACTCATCGCCGTGGCCCACCCCGATTTCCGGGAAGAGCTTCGCCGGGGGGCGAAAAGTCTGCTCTATCCCTGAAGATAGGCTATAATGATTCTCGATCTCCATATCCATACCCAGCCCGGTTCGGGAGACAGTAACATACAGTACGACGAGCTGGTGCCCAGGGCCCGGGAAGTGGGCCTGGACGGCATCTGTATCACCGAGCACGGGGTGGAGAAGACCGGCATCGCGGAAAAGCTGGCCCGGGAATACGACTTTCTGGTCCTGGAGGGGATGGAGACCAGCACCGAGATGGGCGACATCCTTATCTTCGGCCTGGAAAGCATCCCCCGCGCCCTGTACAGGGCCGCCGATATGAGGGAGTACGTGGAAAAGGAGGGCGGGGTGATGATCGCCGCCCACCCCTTTCGCTCGGAGATAACCCGGCCCATCATGCTCAAGGCCGCCCCCAGGATCACTATGGAGGCTGCCTGCAAGCGTCCCGTATTCAACCTGGTGGAGGCCATCGAGGCGGCCAATGGCTGGAGCGCCGCGGAGGATGTGGACTTCTGCCGGCAGGTGGCGGAGCTGATGGGCCTGAAGTCCACCGGGGGCAGCGATGCCCACCTCCCCAAGCAAATAGGGTGTTGTGTCACCATTTTCGATAACGATATACGGAGCGAGGCGGACCTGGTGGCGGAGCTCAAGGGCGGCAAGTTCAGGGCCGAGGACCGGCGTCTCCAGGAACAAAAGGCCCCCAATTACTGGTTTTCCTGAGGAGGTGGTGAGGAATGCAGCGGGTATTGGCGATGATTCTGGCGGGAGGGTCCGGCGATAGGCTGAGTATCCTCTCCGCAACCAGGGCGAAGCCGGCGGTGCCCTTTGCGGGCAGGTACCGTATCATAGATTTCAGCCTCTCCAACTGTGTCAACTCGGGCATCTACAATGTGGCGGTGCTTACCCAATATAATCCCCGGTCGCTGGCCCAGCACATCGGCATCGGCCGCCCCTGGGACCTGGACAGGAGCGATGGCGGGGTGACGCTGCTTCAGCCCTTCCAGAGCCGGGGACGGTCGGGGTGGTACCGGGGAACGGCGGATGCCGTCTTTCAGAACCTCCGCTTTGTGCAGCAGCAGCGCCTGGACCAGACGCTGGTCCTGGCCGGCGACCACATCTACACCATGCGCTATGACAATATGATCCTCTGGCACCGGCAGAAGAATGCCGATGTCACCGTGGGGGTGGTGGAGGTGCCCCGGAAGGAATCGCGCCGCTTCGGGATGCTTACCCTGGATGAATCGGATCGAGTATCGGAGTTCCAGGAGAAGCCCCGGCGCTCGCAGAGCAACCTGGCCTCCATGGGGATCTATGTCTTTAACAAGGACACCCTGGTCCAGTGCCTGGAGGAGAGTGCCGGGAAGGGCAACGGGTTCGATTTCGGGCGGGACATCATCCCGGCCATGCTGGATAAGCAACGGGTTTTCGGCTACAGGTACTATGGCTACTGGAGGGATGTGGGCACGGTGGAGTCATACTGGCAGGCGAGCATGGACCTGGTGGCGGACCTGCCCTCCCTCAACCTCTACGACCCCGAGATGCCTGTCCGCGCCAGCTTCCGGCACGTGTCGCCGGCGAAGATGGGAGCGGAGGCCCGGATATCCCAGAGCCTTATCTCCAGCGGATGCATTATCAACGGTGAGGTCAGGGGTTCGGTGCTCTCTCCGGGCGTACATGTGGAGGCCGGGGCCCGGGTGGTGGATTCCGTTATCTTCGACGATACCTTTGTGGGCAGGGATACCATCGTGGAGAGGTCCATCATCGACAAGAACGTGTGGCTGGGGCCGGGGTGCCACGTAGGCTATGGGGATGATTTCGCCCCCAACCGGGAGGAGCCCCGGTATCTCAACACCGGTATTACCCTGTTGGGTAAGAGGGCCAGGATTCCTGCCGGCACCAGGATAGGGCGCAACTGCAAGGTCGGCCCCTGGGTGGAGATGACGGATTTCTCCAGCGACTTTGTCCCCAGCGGGGCTTCGGTGGCGCCCAAGACACCCCGGCTCTTCGACCTGTGATTGAGGCCCCCGTCCGCTTCACAGGGAAGGCATTCAGGGGTTTTTGCGCCTCATAAAGGGGAAGGCGGCACCTATCATGGCCTGGAAGAGGTGGGGCCAGGGTTGGCTGGTGAGGGCCCGGAGGATGGAAGGGGCATGCCAGTCGAAGGAGAAGTCCTCTCTGTCCAGCATCGCCTGGGGGATATCCGCGGACTTCACGAAACGGAACAGCCTGTCCACCTGGGTGTCGCTGAGCTTCTCGTAGAACCTTCGCGCCCAGCGGCCCACCTGGATCTCCCGGCCCAATTGGTTCTTCCACTCCCGCTCGTAGCCGGCAAAAAGCCCGGGTGAGAAGTCATCGGTGACCAGGGCACGGTCAAGTACGGTGGCGGCTGTCCGGGCGCCGAGCAGGCTGTAGTATATCCCTCCGCCGGTGGTGGGCTTTACCTGCCCCGCCGCATCTCCCACCACCATGACCCGGGGGCCCCAGGTCCTGGGGCGGGGCTTTAAGGGTATCCTGCCGAAGGAGATCTCAACCTGGGGCGAGGCGATTTTTCCGTCCCGGAAAAGCCGCTCCAGGAATTCCTGCATATATTGTCCCGGCCGGTGCCGGGTGATGAGCCCCGCCAGCCCGTTCCCGGGGGTGGTGGGTACCAGCCAGGCAAAAAATCCCGGAGCGACCCCCTGCCCGAAGTAAACCTCGACCTCTTTCAGCCCGTTCACCTCGACCTCGGCCTGGGCCCCGGTGGCGAGGTCGTCGATCCTGCCCATCCCCAGCTTCTGGGGGAGGGCCGAGCTGGCGCCTCCGGCCATGACCACTGCCCTGGCCTGCCACTCCCGGCCGCTGTCCCGGGACTGGACCCGGACACCCCCATCCTCCGGGATGAGGTCGTTCACGGGGCTGTTGGTGAGGAATTCCGCCCCCGCACCCTGCGCCCGCTGCGCCAGGGCCCGGTCCAGGGTGGGCCTGTGGACGATATAGGCCTGGGTGGTATCTTTGGATAGCCTTAAGGGCTTTCCTGTTGGGGGAAAGAAGGTGGCGGAGCTGGCCTGGAACTGGGCGAGGCCGGAGGGGATGGAGAAGGCCTCGAAGCATTCCCGCCCTATGATGCCCGTGCAGCAGGCGGGGTCTCCAATCCGGTCATGCTCTTCCAGGACAACGGTACTGTGTCCCTGGCTGGATAGTTGGTAGGCCAGCTGGCATCCGCTGGGGCCGGACCCCACTATCAATACGTCATACATATCCGCCTCTGTGCTAAAAGTCATTGTAGCCCCGCCCGGGCGACACCGTCAAGGTTGGCTTCCCGGCGCGAGGCGGGCCCTCCGCGCAGTCATGGCTGTGGGCCTGCGCCCTTTCATGGACAGCCGGACGGGGATGGTCTAGAATGGGCCCATGAAACCCAATGTAAAACAGGGGAAATTGCTGGTGGGGGTGGACGTTGGGGGTACCAAGATCCTGGCGGGAGTGGTCACGGCCCGGGGGAAGCTCCTCGCCCGGGAGGAAACGGCCACCTCGGCCGGGGATGGCCCCGAGGCGGTCACCGGCAGGATTGTGTCCGTTATCAAGGGCTGTGTCCGGAGTGCCCATGGGGTGCGGGGCATCGGTATAGCGGTGGCCGGGCTGGTGGAGTCCGGTGAGGGGGTGGTGGCCACCTCCCCCAATCTCCCCGGCTGGAACCGTGTGCCCCTGGGGCGCATGGTGGAGAAGGAATTGGGCCTTCCCACGTATGTGATCAATGACGCCAATGGCGCCGCCCTGGGGGAGCACCGGTTTGGAGCCGGCCGCGGGGTGAGCAATCTAATCAATGTGACTTTGGGCACGGGCATCGGTGGCGGTATCATCATCGGCGGCAGGCTCTATGCCGGCACCCTGGGCACCGCCGGGGAGATAGGGCACATGACCATCGAGGCCAAAGGCGCGACCTGTGCCTGCGGCAACGACGGATGCTGGGAGGCCCTAGCCTCGGGCACGGCGGTGACCCGGGAGGCCAGGGAGCGGCTGCAGGCCGGGGTCCGGAGCAGCCTCCAGGAGCTGGCGGGACAGGGCCTTCATAAGATCACCACCGAGGCCGTCTCCCAGGCGGCCCGGGAGGGCGATAGGATGGCCGGGGAGATCATCCTTCAGGCCGCGGTCTACCTGGGGGTGGGGCTGGCCAACCTGGTCAATATCTTTGGGCCGGAGGTCATAATCATCGGGGGCGGTATGGCCCGGATGGGAGACATGCTTCTGGAGCCGGCCCTGAAAGTGATGAAGACAAGGGCCTTCGATGTCCCGGCCCGGGCGGTGCGGGTGGTCCCCGCCGAACTGGGGGTGGATGCCGGGGTCCTGGGCGCGGTGGCCTACATACTCGGGGAAAAGAAAGCCCTTCGACCTGTAACCTGACCTGTCTTGACCTGGGTTTCCTTCCTGGCTAGAATAGGAAAGGTGCTCTTGGTGAGCGTAGCCTAGTGGTTTAAGGCGCCAGGTTGTGGCCCTGGAGATCGAGGGTTCGAATCCCTTCGCTCACCCCATTACAAGTTCTCTTCCCTTCGAGATGGCGGGGGTATCCATTGAGTGCACACTTCCCCCTCCGGCGCCTCCAGGAGCAACGGCCCTTCGGGGAATATCGACATCGGGGTATCGGTTCCAGCCGGTGTCCAATCCAGGGGAGCTCCTTCGATAGCCTGGGGTCCCCGATATACATTAGGAGGTAGATGTGGAAAAGCAATTGGAAAGACGGCAGGAAGCTGAACCTGTAACATACTCCACGCGCATTGAACAGATCTGGGGCCGCGCCAGGGCCGACCAGGAGAAAGCAGCCTCTCTACCCCATGTGGTCAAGTTTCGGGAAATCCCCTGGGCCCAGAATGCCACGACCTATCAAAAGGACTACTGTGGCGCCGGCGGCATCCCCGCCCGGCTCTCCGAGGTCCCCATTCACACTATCGATGTGCTCGAACAGATAGTTTTCCCCGGCGGCCGTTCCGGGAAGCACCGCCACTTCATGGAGGCCCTCTTTTATATCATGGAGGGAGAGGGCTACGAGATTCACGACGACATTAAATACCCCTGGCAGGCCGGGGATATCATGTGCGTGCCCAGCTACTGCATCCACCAGCATTTCAACGCCAGACCCGATCAGCCGGCCCGCCTCCTCTTCTCGGTGCCCCTCGCCTATGAGCTCTCCGGGCTGGCTTTCATCGAGCAGATAGAGATGCACCAGGCATACCAGCTCGGCGAGGGAGCGACCTTTCTGAGGGGCACTCAGGGGGAGGTAATAGGGTATAGAAACGACGAAGGACAGGAAATCTATTTCAGTGCGGTGGACATGGAGTTTCAGAACATGATGGAGGCCAAGGGGGCAAGCCGGCCCGTCGAAGAACCGGGGAATACCTATGACAGGTATCTGAAAACCCTGGAGGAACAGACCCAGAGGCGGCAGTCCGTACCCCACGTGGTACATGGGGACCAACTGCCCTGGGAGGATACCCCGATGGGACGCCTCAAATATTACCTCAGCCCTTATCAGCCCTCTCCGTTGCTTCTCTACGACGCCTATGTTCAGGAGTTGCCCCCGGGCGGACGCTCCGGCAAGCACCGCCACGTGGGAGAAGAGGTACATAAAATCCTGGATGGAAAGGGCTATGACATCCACGATGAAACGAGATGGGACTGGGAGGCTGAGGACATCGTGTTCGTCCCTATCAACACGGTCCACCAGCACTTCAATGCCGATCCCCAGCGGCCCGCCCGTTTTCTGGTAATCCAGCCACGCCTATATCACTATATGGGGTTCGGGGGCATCGAGCATTTTGAGGATGCCCCGGACTGGGATGCGCCGGCCAACCGGAAGGCGTGACTTAAATTGTTGCCAATTTGACTTTTGCCCCTAACCTGATAGAGTTGAGTTGAAATTACCGTGCGCCTGTAGCTCAGCGGACAGAGCATTGGTCTTCGGAACCAAGGGTCGGGGGTTCGAATCCCTTCAGGCGCGCCACTTTTTTCGGCCCGTTTCACGCCCCACCTCTTCCAGGGAGCTTATGCCTTCAGCCTCCAGGGACTTCATCCTTGAGTTCCGCCACTGTCCACTTCCCTGATGATGCCTGTTGCGCCGGTTCCGGTGGCCCCTCTTCGGGTGGAATAGCTACCTCCGCGAGATGGGGCAGGAGGTCCGTTTCCGGGGGGCTTGACAACCCCCTTTAATCCTGATAGCGTAGTCGCATCTCGTCGAAAAACATAGTGGACCCTAATTATTTTCCAGGAGGTGGACGATGCCCAGGTTCGTTATCGAGCGGGAGATACCCGGAGCGGGGAAGCTGTCTGCTGCGGAGCTGCAGGGGATCTCACAGAAGTCGTGCAGCGTGCTGGAGAAGCTCGGCCCCCAGATTCAGTGGCTCCAAAGCTACGTCACCGACGACAAGCTCTACTGCGTGTACATCGCGCCCAACGAGGAGATGGTGCGGGAACACGCCAGGCAGGGTGGGTTCCCGGCCAACCGGGTGTCGCAGGTGAGGACGATCATCGACCCGACAACAGCGGAAGCGTGACCCTTCGGTCCCGGTTCTTCCTCCCCAGTGTCGACGGTTTTGACCATCACGGCCACTTTGTTGGGGAGCGATCGGCCCCCATAGAATTATGGGGCTTGCCCCAACGCTTCCATCCGCTGCCCGGCCTCTTGAAGGGCGGCAGCGCTCAGGGAACGCTCGGCTAGGGGGAGAATCATTCCGTTCTCCTGCTCGATGTGATTGCCCAGCAGCCCCACGATGTGAGCGCCGATCAATCCCATCTCCCGGGCGATGTCCCCGCGGCCCCCATCGGCGGCATTCTCGAATTGCTCCATATTGTCTTTCAGGGAATCTACCGCTCGC
>JAZFUS010000198.1:0-10405 GCA_036447315.1 Dehalococcoidia bacterium | reverse complement strand
GACGACCCGGACCCCGCGCCCATCCTGCACTGGGTGGTCTACGGCATGGACGTCACCCAGACGGGGTTGCCCGAAAGTGTCCAGGCCGGCGAAGGCGTCTTTTTTGGTGCGTCCGGAAGGGGGGGGACAGGTTGGTGGGGGCCATGTCCACGAGCCGGAAGACCGGCGCACAATTACATTTTCGCTCTGTATGCGCTATCGGAGCAGGTTGTTCTGCCGCCGGGCGTATCCAGTACACGGTTGCTGGGAGCCATCGAAGGGAAGGTTATCGGCACGGCATTGCTAACCGGACGGGCCCAACAGTGACCCTTTAGTCGGGAGCTA
Organism: Dehalococcoidia bacterium; assembly: GCA_036447315.1. Lineage (GTDB taxonomy): Bacteria > Chloroflexota > Dehalococcoidia > JACVQG01 > JAZFUS01 > JAZFUS01. The sequence continues at coordinate 10,081 of JAZFUS010000198.1, read as the reverse complement.
CCCGCACAGAGCCGGTACCATGACATACCGGATTGACGGAACGCCCCGGTCCTCCACCGCTCCCCAAACAAGGGCATGGATTACCCCTGATTCGTCAACAGCGATTGCCTGTAGTTCAGAACCCTGTCCCTCGCGAATCACCCCGGGTTTCGAGGCCGAGCCCCCGGTCGGCTGACACGAGAGCATAACGGATGGCATTCCCCCATCCGGGTCGGGGTCGCGCAGCCACAAAGTGTGAAGCCTTCCATTGGGGTCCACGGCCAGCCTGACTCCCCTGGCGCTTCGTTCTTTGCCCGACAGGTAAATAGATGATGACCACTGGCCATCCGCTCTTCGCTGGCGATGCAAAATTCTGGCGGCCCCATCTTTCCATACCTCCCAGCCAAGGTGCACCACATCCTGCTGGTCGATAGCGATCTCCTGGTTAAGGGAATGCATACTGGGAATAGAGACAGGCTCGGGCAAACCCCAGGACGCGCCCTCCGGCTTTTGGCTGACATAGACCCGGCCCCCATCGTTCCAGGCCAGGAACACGGTGCCTTCCCTGTCGATGATAAGACCCTTTTTGATGGTGGCTTTCCCCGTGCCCGGGACCGTTTTATGTTCGGACCATATGCCCTGGCCCGGTCTCTGCGAATAGACCATGGAGCGGTCGCCGGGCAGGCCCTCACTCCATACTATATGGAGGGTGCCCCGAGAGTCCCCGGTCAAAATTGGGTCCCTGGAGAGGCCCCCGGTTTGGGAGATATTGGCCGGTGCCGACCATTCTTGGCCCGCCCGCTTGTTGGCATAGAAAACATCATAGCGGTCGGCGTTGGCGCTGGAGTGTTCGTGCCACGCAACATGTACTGTGCCCTCGGTGTCGACGACTGCCGAGGGCGCGCCGGCCCATACCGGGCTGTTGGATATGTTCCTGGGCATCGCCCAAAATCCCTTGGGTCCCCTGACGGAATATTCGATCTGAAAATCCGCTCCGATCTTTTCCGACCATACCGCATGGGTGTTATTCGCCGCATCCAGGATAAGGGATGCCCCAACGCCGGTCTGCTCACGGGAAATCTGCGTGACCGATGGCGGGTCGGTTACGGGGATCAATGTCTGCAACGGCCACGCTATCTGGCCGCTCAGCCTCTGCCTGATCTCGTTGGCGGGGATGGCAAAAGCAATTCCGTCGGCGGGGTCTTTCCCTGCCGCGACGGCTTTCCAGGCGGTAATCCCGATGACCTTTCCCTCCATGTTTACCAGGGGGCCGCCACTATTGCCCGGATCGATGGCCATGTCGGTCTGCAAAAAGGGAGGACGAATGGCTGAGACTGTGCCCTTCGTTACCGTGATAGAGCCGCCCAACTCCCGGGGAAAACCCAGAGCCATGATTTCATCCCCAACCTGTACGTCGCTGGAATCGCCCCAGACCTCTGCCACCGGGGTCGCCCCGGCTATCCTGAGGACGGCCAGGTCCAGCGATTTATCCGTTGCCCATACCTCAGCCGTGACCTCGCGGCCGTCCTCAAACACCACGGCAATCCCGGAGGACCCCTCCACCACATGGCTATTCGTGACCACATTCCCTGCCGTATCTATGAGGATGCCTGAACCCCTATGGAGATCCGTTTTAACCTGGACGACCACCGGCCTCAGCCAGAGCAGGACCGACTCATCCGGCGGCACCTGGCTGAGAGTCGGGCTGGGAGGCGGCCCGGCCGTTTCCATGAGACCGGGAACGGGTGGCGCCTCCGGCGCCTCCGCGATCTCCGGCGCGGACGTCTCCACATTTAGCATATTCCGCACGAGGAGGATAGCCACCACAGCGACAATGGCGCTGAAGATACCGAGAGATTTACCCCCCATCCGACCCCCTACGAAAGAAATACCCCGGATTTCCCGAGGCATCAACATAGCTATGCTAAATCCAAGCTCGCCGGCTGTCAATATCCCCGTAATAGTGTATAGCTTCCCCGGGCATTCCGTCGAGCCGCCCCCGACCTTTCGGCGATGCCTCTATCCCGGTGGAACTCCCCGGCCCGGGTCGTGAGGGGCGGCGGGACACCGGAAGCGAAAAGCGGTTATAATGACCCCGCAGAGGGCGGCGCCCGGGCTTCTGAAGGGTCCGCCACTTTTGGGCAAAGCCTCCCGGCTATGTCCGGCGACATATAGATTCGAGGGCACACTGACCACAGGCATCATACTTGCAATTCTGGCCGCGGCCGGCTTCGGCATGGGGCGGGTCTTCGGCGGCATCGGCCTCCAGGGCATCAGACCCATGACGGGCACCGTCATCTCCCTGATATTCGGCTGGCTGCTATCGCTGGTGGTCTCCCTGATATTCCAGTTCGATGCCCTGATATCGGTGTCTCCGGCTGACCTGGGCTGGCTGGCCATCGTCGGCATCCTGGGTTTCGCGTTAGGGCGGGGCCTCACCTTCCTGGGAATAAAACACATCGGCACGTCGAGGTCCACCACCGCCTACGCTTCCTATCCCCTGATTACCGTGGTCCTGGCCGTTCTCTTTCTGGGAGAGAGCGCCGGCGCAGCCCTGGTGCTGGGCATCCTGCTCATCATCGGCGGAGTGGGTTTTCTCATCCTGGAGCGGGAGCCGGAAAAGAGGATGTTTGCCGGCGCCAACCGCCTTTTGGGATACGGGTTTTCCCTGGCCGCGGCGGTGTTTTACGGCAGCAATTCGGCGCTGATCAAGTGGGTCGTGACCGATATGGTCCATCCCCTGGTAACCGCCACATATTCGCTATTCTTTGCCATGGTGATTTTATTAGCCATAGGGGGACGAGGCCTCGTTCCCGCCATGGTCAAGGAGCGGAGGTCGGCCGCCTTTTTTGCCCTGGCCGGTTTGGCCATGACCGTGGGGGCCATGTCCTTCAACGGCGCCGTATACCTCGCCCCGGCGGTGGTGGTTACGCCCCTGGGCTCCACCAGCCCCCTGTTCACCCTTCTGGGCACATTCCTTCTCATGCGAAAGCTGGAGACGGTGACCTATCACGTGTTGCTGGGCTGCCTCATGGTGGTTGCCGGAGGGGTCCTGGTAACTATAGGGTAATCCGGCCCTTGACGCAGGCTCCCTCCCCATAGTATCCTCAGCTCACCACCCCTTAGTCTTCATCAAAGAGCGGGCTGCGGGCCCGGAGGTAGGCGCTATGGATTACGAAGAGATCGCCAAGCCCGGCGTGGACGAAATGGCGGTGAGGCCCAACCTGGACGGGGGTTATACCCTCGGCGGCGAATTTGACTGGACGCAGATGGAGCGGGAGCTGGGCATCCGGGACCGGGAGGAATTGAACCTGGCCCACCTGTGTATCGACCGGCACGCCGCCTCCGGGCGCCGGGATAAGGTCGCCCTCCACTGGGAGGGGAAAAACGGCGAGACCGAGAGCTACACCTTCGGCGAGCTCTCCGCCCTCACCAGCAAGTTCGCCAACGTCCTGGCGGGGCTGGGGGTGGCCAAGGGCGACCGGGTCTTCACCTACATGGAGCGCTTCCCCGAGCTATACATCGCGGTATTCGGCGGCCTCAAGCTGGGGGCCATCGTCGGGCCCCTGTTCGCCGACTTCGGACCGGACCCGGTGAGGGACCGCCTGCAGGACAGCGGGGCCCGGGTGCTGGTCACCAGCCCGGCTCTCCGGGACCGCATCGCCTCCATCCTCCCCGAGCTGCCGGACCTCCGGCACCTGATCATAGTGGACCGGAGCGGCGGCGCTTCGGGCCGGGCCGGGGAAATCAACTACGGGGAGGCCATGAGCACCGCTTCTCCCGACTTCGGCAAAATCGCCACCGGCGCCACCGACTATTCCCTCATGCACTACACCTCGGGGACCACCGGGAAGCCCAAGGGCGCCGTCCACATTCACCAGGCCGCCATCCAGCACTATGCCACGGGCAAGTGGGCGCTGGACCTGCACGAAGACGACATATACTGGTGCACCGCCGACCCGGGATGGGTCACCGGGACCTCGTACGGGATGAGCGCGCCCTGGACCAACGGGGTGACCCAGGTCGTCTTCGAGGGCGGCTTCCGGGCCAGCGCCTGGTACTCCATCATCGAGAAGTACAAAGTAACGGTGTGGTACACGGCCCCCACCGCCCTGCGCATGCTCATGAAGGCCGGGGAGGAGGCCGTGAAGCAGCACGACCTGTCCAGCCTGCGCCACATCTGCAGCGTGGGAGAGCCGCTCAATCCCGAGGCCGTGATGTGGGGCCTCAAGGTATTCGACCAGGCCATACACGACAACTGGTGGCAAACGGAGACCGGGGCCATCCTCATCGCCAACTACCCCTTCATGCCGGTACGCCCCGGCTCCATGGGCCGGCCCATACCCGGCATCGAGGCCGCCATCCTGGACGACAGCTACAACCCGGCGCCCTCCGGACAGGAGGGGCACCTGGCCATCCGGCCGGGCTGGCCCTCCATGTTCCAGACCTATTGGAACAACCAGGAGCTCTACCGGTCCCGCTTTGAGAACGGGTGGTACATCACCGGCGACCGCGCCCACAGGGACGACGACGGCTACTTCTGGTTCGTGGGCCGCACCGACGACGTTATCAACACCGCCGGACACCTGGTGGGGCCCTTCGAGGTGGAGAGCGCCCTCATCGAGCACCCCGCGGTGGCCGAGGCGGGGGTCATCGGCAAGCCGGACCCCATAGCCATGGAGGTGGTCAAGGCCTTCGTCGCCCTCAAGGACGGGTACGAGCCCACCCCGGAGCTGCGCCGGGAGATACAGCAGTTCGCCCGCCGCAAGCTGGCATCGGCGGCGGCGCCCAGGGAGATAGAGTTCATCGACTCCCTGCCCAAGACCCGCAGCGGCAAGATAATGCGCCGTCTGCTCAAGGCCAAGGAGCTGGGCCTGCCCCTGGGCGATACCTCCACCCTGGAGGAGTTTTAAGCGGGGAAAGCCCACTCCGCAGCCAAAGCAGCCGGGTTTTCTCCCCGGGCCGCGGCGTATCCCGGGGCTACTCTCGATGAGGAGGAAGGGGATGTCCCTCTACCAGGTGAACCCGGCCCGTAAGTACTTCGATTTCGGAGGCGGGATGCCTCCCCTCGAGATGGAGGACAGCCCCGCCCCGCCCCCCGCCCCCGGGCCCCACACCCACCCCAAGCTCATCACCGACACCACCCTCCGGGACGGGGCCCAGGACCCGTGCTTCGCCCTCTTTCCCAATGAGGCCAAGCTGGCCTATTTCGACCTGCTCCACCGCCTCGACAACGGCACCGGGACCTTCGACGCTATTGAGGTGTTCATCTACCAGAAGCGCGACCTGTGGACGCTGGACAAGCTCCTGGAGCGGGGCTATGACTACCCCCGCGTCACCACCTGGACCCGGGCAACCCCCAAGGACATCAGGGACCTGGTGGCGGTGTCCGGCGGCAGGATCACCGAGACCGGGATACTCGCCTCCTGCTCCGACCACCACATCTTCGACCGGCTGGGCTTCCACAGCAAGGAGGAGGCCGTGGAGAAGTACCTGGCGCCCATCCTCACGGCCTGCGAGCACGATATCACCCCCCGCGTCCACCTGGAGGACGCCACCCGCTCCGACGTGGAGGGCTGGGTCATACCCTTCATGCAACGGGTGATGGAGGAGACCAAAGGCCGGGCCCGTTTCCGGGTCTGCGATACCCTGGGCCTGGGGTCACCCGACCCCTACGCCTCCCTCCCCTTCGGCATTCCCCAGTTGGTCTCCACCCTCTCCCGGGCCACCGGGGCGGAGCTGGAGTTTCACGGCCACAACGATTTCGGCCTGGGGACGGCCAACAGCCTGGCCGCCTATCGCTACGGAGCCAAGAGGGTCAACGTCACCTTCGCCGGCCTGGGCGAGCGCACGGGAAACGTGGCGCTGGAGCAGGTGCTGGCCAGCTACATCCGCCAGTATGGCGACCCCGGACTCAAGCTGGAAATCCTGGCCGAGATGGCGCGGCTGATGGGCAAAGAGGTGGCCCCCGTCCCGGAGAAACAGCCCGTGGTGGGAAACAGCATCTTCGCCACCCAGGCCGGACTGCACCAGACCGGGTTGCAGCGCCAGGAGGGGGCCCCGGGGGGCCTTATCTACCTCCCCTATAATCCGGAGGTGGTGGGCCGCCGGGGGATAGGGCTGAACCGCATCGGGGCCCTTTCGGGGATGGACGGGATCATCTCCGTCCTCAACGCCCACCGGGAGGCCGCGGGCGCACCGGGCCCGGCCTTAACAGGGGCCAGCCGGCTGGCCAAGCGCCTCTATGACCTGGTCCATGAGGCCTACGACGGGCGCTATGACCAGGCCCAGGACCGATACCTGGACTACCGGACCACCTTCTTCGAGGCGGAGGAGCTGGCCCTGATGGCGGAGCCATCTCCGGGAGGGCAGCCCGGGCCGGAGGCCTAGGGCCCCCCCGAGCGCGGAGCGCGCTAAGGAGGAGACAGCCATGGAATGGCGGGAGATGACCATCGACGCCTATGGGAGGATACTGCAAACCCTGGAGAGGTCCCTCAAGGGGCTGACCCGGGATGACCTGGACCAGATGCCCAACCCGGAGTGCAACAGCATGGGATGGCTGACCTGGCACCTGACCCGGATACAGGACGACCACATCGCGGGCCTGATGAAAGAAGAGCAGCTCTGGGTCCGGGACGGGTGGCACGCCAAGTTCAACCGCGAGGCCGACCCCAAAGACCTGGGGTTTGGCCACACCCCGGAGGATGTGGCCGCGTTCAAGTCGCCCGATGTAGAGACCATGCTGGCCTACCACCGCGCCGTGCTGGAGCGCTCGCAGGCCTACATCGGCACGCTGTCCCCGGCCGATCTCGACCGGGAGCTGGACGAGCCCTGGTTCCAACCCCTGCCCACGGCGGGGGTGCGCCTGGTGAGCATCATCAGTGACAACATCCAGCACGCCGGCCAGGTGGCCTACGTGAGGGGCCTTTTGAAGGGCAGGGGCTGGGCCAAGTTTTAGCCCCACCCCGACAATTGACGGCCGGGGCCGGGGGGTTTAGGATAGCACCAGGGAGGCCTGCACCGAAAGCGGGGCCGAGACCATACGGAGGAGCGCGTTTTGACCACCGCAACGCCCGACGAGCTATGCATCAACACCATGCGGTTCCTGGCCGTGGACGCTGTGCAGAAGGCCAACTCCGGCCACCCCGGCGCCCCCCTGGGCGCATCCCCCATGGCCTACGTATTATGGGACCGGTTCCTCAAACACAATCCCCGCGATCCAAAGTGGCCGGACAGGGACAGGTTCGTCCTCTCCATGGGACATGCCTCCACCATGCTCTACTCCCTCCTCCACCTCACGGGGTACGACCTGCCCCTGGAGGAGCTCCAGCGGTTCCGACAGTGGGAGAGCCTGACGCCGGGCCACCCCGAATGGGGGCTCACGCCGGGCGTGGAGGTTACCACCGGGCCCCTGGGCCAGGGGTTCTCCCATGCCGTCGGAATGGCCATGGCCGAGCGGTGGCTGGCACACCACTACAACCGGCCGGGGCATGAGATCATCGACCATCATACCTATACCATGGTCTCCGATGGCGACCTCCAGGAGGGCGTGTCCTCGGAGGCGGCATCCCTGGCGGGGACGCTGCGTCTGGGCAAGCTCATCTGCCTGTATGACGATAACGGCATCTCCATCGAGGGCAGCACCGACATATCCTTTACCGAGAACGTGGGCCGGCGGTTCGAGGCCTACGGCTGGCACGTTATCGGCGACATCGACGGCATGGACACGGCGTCCGTGGACTCGGCCATCCGCAAAGCCAAGGCGGAGGCCAATCGTCCCAGCCTGATCGTCTGCCGGACCATCATCGGCTTTGGAAGCCCCCACAAGGCGGGCACCGCCTCCGCCCACGGCGAGCCCCTGGGCGAGGAAGAGGTGCGCCTGACCAAGGAGCAGCTGGGCTGGCCCTATCCGGAGCCCTTCACGGTCCCGCCCGAGGCCCTGGCCCATTTCCGGGAGGCCGTGAAACGGGGCAGGCTTGTCCAGGAGGAGTGGGAGGGCAGGCTGGAGGCGTACCGCAGGGCCCACCCCGAGGATGCCCGCCGGATGGAAGCGGCCCTGCGGGGAGACCTGCCGGAGGGCTGGGACCGGGACCTGCCCGGCCTGTTCGGGGGTGAGGACCCGCCTGTCTCCACCCGGGACGCCTCGGGGCGGGTGATGAACGCCGTCGGCTCGAAGGTCCACTCCCTGACCGGCGGCTCGGCGGACCTGGCCCCCTCCACCAAGACCATCCTGAAGGACCGCGGCCACTACGGGCCCGGCGAGTACGGCGGCCACAACCTGCACTTCGGCATCCGGGAGCATGCCATGGGGTCCACCGCCGGAGGCATGGCCCTCCACGGGGGCCTTATCCCCTACACGGCCACCTTCCTCATCTTCTATGATTACATGCGCCCGGCGGTCCGCCTGGCGGCTCTCATGGGGCTCCGGGTGATATACATCTTCACCCATGACTCCATCGGCCTGGGAGAGGACGGCCCGACCCACCAGCCCATCGAGCAGATCATGGGCCTACGGTCGGTCCCCAACCTGGTGATGCTCCGGCCCGCCGACGCCACCGAGACGGTGGAGGCCTGGAAAGCGGCCCTGGAGCGCACTGAGGGCCCCACGGCCCTGTCGCTCACCCGACAGAACCTGCCGGTCCTGGACCGGAAGGCCCTGGCCCCCGCGAGCAGCCTCCACCTGGGCGGATACGTCCTCTGGGAGGCGGGACCCAAACCCGCGGTTATCCTCATCGCCACCGGCTCCGAGGTACACATCGCCCTGGAGGCGGGGAGGCTGCTGGAGGGCCGGGGGATCGCGGCCCGGGTGGTGTCCATGCCCTCCTGGGAGCTCTTCGACGCCCAGCCCGCGGGGTACCGAAACGGCGTCCTGCCCCCCGATGTGCGGGCCCGGGTCTCCATGGAGGCGGGAACGCCCCTGGGCTGGGAGCGGTACGTGGGCCTGGACGGCACGGCCATGGGCATCCCCCACTTCGGGGCCTCGGCCCCCATCGAAGTGGTCTACGAGAAATTCGGCCTGACCGCCCCAGCGATGGCGGACGAGGCCGCCCGGCTGATCTCAGAGATGAAGCCGTGAAGCTGAGGGTGGCGCTGGCGGCGGACCACGGGGGCTTTCCCCTCAAGGCCGAGCTGCTGCCCTGGATCCGGGCCCGGGGCCACGAGGTGCTGGACCTGGGGGCCTTCGCCCTGGAGCCGGATGACGATTACCCCGATTTCGCGGAGGCGGCGGGGCAGGCGCTGGTCTCGGGCCGGGCGGAGCGGGCCATCATTATATGCGGCAGCGGCGTGGGCGCCTCCATCGCCGCCAACAAGATACCGGGCATCCGGGCCTCCCTCTGCCACGACACCTACTCCGCCCATCAGGGGGTGGAGCACGATGACATGAACATCCTGTGCCTGGGGGCTCGGGTCGTGGGGGTGGAGCTGGCCCGGGAACTGGTGGCCGCCTTCCTCCACGCCACATTCGGCGGCGAGCAGCGCCACCGGCGCCGGCTGGAGAAGGTCCTGGCCATCGAGCGCCGGGCGCTGCCGAAGCGCAAAGGAGGGTCCTAGCCATGGAACTGGGGATGATAGGCCTGGGCCGCATGGGGGGCAACATGGCGCAGCGCCTGCTGGAGGGGGGTCACCGGGTGGTGGCCTACGACCCCTCGGCACCGGCGGTGCAGGCCCTGGCCGAGAAGGGCGGCACGGGGGCCGACTCCATCGCCAATCTGATAGAACAGCTGACCCCGCCCCGGGCGGTATGGGTCATGGTACCCTCGGGCGAGCCCACAGAGGCCACCATAAACACCCTTGCGGAGGCCCTGTCCCGGGGCGACACCGTCATAGACGGCGGCAACTCCTACTACAAAGACAGCATGCGCCGGGCCGCGGCCCTCAAGCTGAAGGGCATATCCATGCTGGACGCGGGCACCAGCGGCGGCATCTGGGGCCTCACAGAGGGATACAGCATGATGGTAGGGGGCGACCCGGAGGCGTACCGCAGGCTGGAACCGGTCATTAAGACCCTGGCCCCGTCCCCGGAGACGGGGAACGGCCATGTCGGCCCCTCCGGAGCCGGGCATTTCGTCTAGATGGTCCACTACGGCATCGAATACGGGCT
>JAZFUS010000197.1:0-12450 GCA_036447315.1 Dehalococcoidia bacterium | reverse complement strand
CGGTGCGAGATCCAGGATAAATACCGGGAGGTGGCCACCAACCCCGACCAGGTATTCCACTTCCACAATGGCCGCCCCCTGGCCGAGATCCTGGAATACCCGGATGACCTGCTCGATAGCCTGCCGGGCTCCCTGGTCGAGTCCTTCGCCGGCACCGGCAATCCCTTCACCCTGGGCCCGCTCAATAAGGGAGAGAAGGTGGTGGACGTGGGCTCCGGCGCCGGCTTTGATTCCTTGATCGCGGCCATGAAGGTGGGCCCGGAGGGCAAGGTCACCGGCATAGACATGACCCCGGAAATGGTGGAAAAGGCCCGGCGCAACGCAGCCTCCGTGGGGGCCGGCAACGCTGAGTTCCGGGAGGGTCTGATCGAGGAGCTTCCCCTGCCGGACGGCTCCATGGATGTGGCCATCAGCAACGGGGTGATAAACCTCTGCCCCGATAAAGAGGCGGTGTATCTGGAGCTGTACCGGGTCTTGAAACCGGGCGGCCGGCTGATGATCGCGGATATAGCCGTCCAGAAACCCGTGTCCGAGGACGTCAAGAGGGACATAGACCTGTGGACCGGCTGAATAGCCGGGGCTCTGCTGGAAGCAGAGTACGTTGCCCTGATAGAGAGGGCCGGTTTTGACCATGTGGAGGTGGGCTCCCGCCCCAACTTCCTGGCCGGGGCAAAGGGTGAAGCTTCCGCCTCCCAGTTCGGCACCAGCGGTATCACCATAAAGGCGGTCAAGCCGCTGGGTTGACGGCTTCCAAAGTAGATCACCGGGCGAGGGCAGCCTGTCAATAACTGGAAAAGGGGTGAGTATGGCCAAGATTCTGTATATGGGCTCCAACGGTTCGGAGAACCCAACCAAAGCGGTGTTTCCCTTCCTGCTGGCCAATGGCGCCGTGGAGGCCGGCCACGAGGCCGAGATATCCCTTTTCGGGGACTCGGTGGTCCTTATGAAGGACGCCGTGGCCAACGCCCTGGTCCCCATGGGCTGGCCGCCTTTCAAGGATATCCTGGCAACGACTATAAAGAACAAGATCCCGATATATGTCTGAGGTGGCTGCAGTGCCGCCCGTGGGGTGGCAGAAGCGGAACTTCAGGGCAAGAATGCCAAGTTCACTAACCCGAAAGAAGCTGCCGAAAGAACGGTTGCCGCGGACAGAGTGGTATCGGTATAGATCAGCGGATGGGCTGCCCTCGCCCTATCTGCTGACCTTCGATACCTTGGGCATAGCTCAGGGAAGGGTCATTCAAATCGACGCCGGACCTTACGGGCGGGAAACCTCCAGGGGGTCATGGTGACGGATGAGCCGGCTCCCCGTTTAACCCAGACCGCCCTGGGCGGCGGCTGTGCCTGTAAGATGGGTCCGGGGGACCTGACCGATGCCCTCCTGGGGCTGGCGGCCACACCCGACCCCCGGGTTATGGTGGGCTGGCAGGACGGAGACGATGCGGGGGTCTTCCGCCTGGGGGATGAGGTGGCGCTTATCCAGACCGTTGACGTCATCACCCCCATCGTGGACGACCCCTATCTCTTTGGCCAGGTGGCGGCGGCCAATGCCCTCAGCGACATCTATGCCACGGGGGGGGTCCCCCTCACCGCCCTGAACCTGGTCTTCTGGCCGGTGGGGGCCATGGAGCCCTCGGTATTACAGGACATACTCAGGGGCGGCATGGACAAGCTGGAGGAGGCGGGGGTGTCCCTGCTGGGCGGGCACAGCGTCTATGACACCGATCTGAAATACGGGCTCTCCGTGACCGGCACCGCCCACCCGGACCGGGTCCTGACCCGGGCCGGGGCCAGGCCCGGGGACAGCCTCGTGCTCACCAAGCCCCTGGGCACCGGCATCATCAGCCAGGCCCTCAAATTGGACATGGCCGATGGGGCGGCGGTGGAGGCGATGGCCCGCTCCATGGCCACCCTCAACAGGGTGGCCGCCGGGTTGATGGAGGCCGCCGAGGTGCACGCCTGCACCGATATCAGCGGGTTCGGCCTGCTGGGCCACGCCGCCGAGATGGCCGAGAGGAGCGGGGTGTGTATAGCGCTCCATTCCCGCCGGGTCCCCCTCCTTCCCCAGGCGGAGGCCATGGCCCGGCAGGGGGCTGTCCCCGCCGGCACGGAGCGCAACCTGGAATTTCGCCCCGAGCGGATCGAGGCGGAGGGCATCCCGGAATACCTCATGGCGCTGCTCGGCGACCCTCAGACCTCGGGGGGGCTGCTCATCTCCCTGCCCCCGGGGGATGCCGACCGGCTGTTGAAAGGGCTCTGGGGGCACGGGGTGCCCGAAGCCGCCCTGGTGGGTGAGGTCCTTCCGGAGCCCCGGGGGAAGCTCCTGGTGAGATAGGCGGCCATGTCCGCTCCCGGATTTCACCCTTCCATACGGTTTCAAACGGCTTTACAAAAGGTGGTGCCCGGTCTCCATGGCTCTGGATGAGTATAAACTCGACGGCAAGGTGGCTATCGTTACCGGGGCGAGCCGGGGGATAGGCAGGACCATCTGCCTGGCCCTGGCCGAGGCCGGGGCCGATATCGTGGCGGTGGCCCGCACCGTGCCCGATATCGAGCGGACCGCGGAGGATGTCCGCGGCCTGGGGAGGCGGGCCATCGCCGTTCCCACCGACGTGACCAGGTCCGACCAGATCAAGGCGATGGTGGCCCGGGCTATCGGGGAGTTCGGCAGGGTGGATATCCTGGTCAATAATGCCGGCATGGCCATCACTAAACCCCTGGTCGCCACGCCGGGCGCCGACGGTATCTCTGAGGAGGAATGGCACCGGGTGCTGGACACCAATCTGACCAGCGCGGTCCTGTGCTGCATGGAGGTGGGCCCCCATATGATGCGACAGGGGGTGGGGAAGGTGATCAATGTTGCCTCGGTGGAGGGGGTGAGGGGCACTCCGTACCGGATCAGCTACGCCGTGAGCAAGGCGGGCCTGATCCACCTCACCAAATCGCTGGCCCTGGAGTGGGCCCGCTATAAGATAAACGTCAACGCCATGGCCCCGGGCTACTACCGGACGGCCCTCACCGACGATATGCTGGCCCAGGACCACATCTACGAGGGGCTCATGCGCCAGATACCCTTCAGGAGCCTGGGCGACCAGAGGGGCCTGGGCCTGCTGGCGGTGTACCTGGCCTCGGACGCCTCCGAGTATATGACCGGCCAGACCGTTTCCTTGGACGGCGGTTTCTCGGCTTAGGAAGGGGCCGGGGCCGCCCCGTTTACAGGCCCCTATTTCAGAAAAACCCCATCCCGGTAGACCAGTTTTCCGTCGACATAGATCTCGCCGCCGTCCCGCATATCCTTTAACATGTCCCAATGGATTCCCGACAGATTTTTGCTTCCGCTGGGAGGCAGCCCCGCGCCGATGGCCAGGTGCACGGTACCCGCCATCTTTTCGTCGAAGAGCATATTCTTGGTAAACCGGTCGATAAATACGTTGGTGCCGATGGCTATCTCACCGACGTACCGCGCGCCTTCATCCACGTCGAGTAAATTATGCAACAATTTCTCACCTTTAGCCGCATGGCCCTCCAAAACCTTCCCCTTTTCAAACCGCAGGGATATATCCTCGACCTCCTGCCCCTGGTATATCCCCGGGTAGGTGAAACGGATCGTTCCCTCCACCGAATCCTCTATGGGGCCGGTATAGACCTCGCCATCCGGGAAATTGACATGTCCGTCACAGTTCATCCACTTTCGGCCCTCACACCGAAAGCGAAGGTCTGTGTCCTGCCCCACGATTCGCACCTCTTTCGACCGGTTCAAGCGGTCGCATATCTTTTCCTGCTCGATGGAAAAGGTTTCCCAGAACTTTACGGGGTCGGCGTCATTCAAGTTCATGCAGGAGAATACAAACTCCGAGTACTCATCCAGGGACATGCGGGCCTCCTGCGCCAGGGCCGGCGTGGGGCAGAGGGACGCGACCCACCGGAGGCTGCCCTCCCCCCACCGCTTCAGGAAGGTCTCCATAATCGGTTTTTGGGCTATAGCCGCTTTCTGCTGCTTCCCGGGGTCTATGGAGGTCATCTCGTGGGGATTGGAACCGGGCATCAGATGGATAAGCGCATCGGTATGCTCCAGCTCGTAGAGGAGAAACGGGTCCGTATATTCTATTTGGAAATCTTGGGCCACTTTGTAAAAAAGGTACTGCCGGCCCTCCAGGTCGATGTGCAGGGTGGGATGCGCGCCGGCGCGCAGGACCTCCTCGTAGATCTCCCGGACCAGGGGTTCCGTTCCGGTAAAGGCGGCGATGCTTACTTTATCCCGCTCTTTTATCCCCAGAGAGTACCGGACCAATACCTGGGCCAGCCTGGTTAATCGATTATCGGACTTCATTCAATGGAATCCCCCTTCCCTTCGACGGCCTCGTGCATCCTGGCCGATGCTATCAGGGCCCCCACTCCCAACAACACGGTGGCTATGCCTACCAGGACCCCCAGGTAGGGGACGGCTCGGAGCAATACCAGGATGGCCAGACCGATGGCCAGGGCCAGCACCATGCTGCCCCGGGTACCGGGCGCCCGGCCGCGGCCCACGACCTCCCTGCCGATGACCATGCCCACGAAGACCTGGCTCAGGTAGACGGCCAGCACCAGGAGCGCCACGGCGATGACCGACAGGGGTATTCCGATGAAGGCCACCGGCAGCCGGAACGCGGTGATGACGATGGATAGGACCAGGACGACCAGTATGGCCAGCGGAGCGGACACCAGGGCCACGAAGCCCCAGCCCAGGCTGGGCCACGCCCGGTGGCGGATGGCCCGCGATACATGCTCCAGCCGGCGGGGGAGAAGGAGGAGGAGGGCTGTCCCCGCCAGCAGGGCCACCACGAAGCCCAGGACCTTGCCCAGCACCGTGTTGAACACCCCGGAAACCGCACGGGCACCGGGCCGCACCTTGACCTCCGGCACTTTGTGGGTGGTGGTGCCGGCCACCACCGCTCCCTGGCCGATAGTGGCCTCGTTCCCGCTGGTGTAATCCAGGTTCCCGCCGGTGCGGCTGCCCGAGGATATGCTCAGGTTATCCGCCGTGATTTGCACATCCCCCTCGATGTTGCCGGTGATGGTGACCTTGTTGCCGCTTCCCCTGACCATGCCTCCGACACTTCCTCCCAGGAACGTTTCATTGCCGCCGAACCACAGGTCCCTGCCGATGACGGCCGTGCCGCCTATATCCAGGGAGTTCCCGGCGGCCAGCACGTCGCCGCCCACGGTCCCGGTCACGCTCAGGGTTTCCCCCGCTATGCGCACCGAGTGTCCCACCGGCCCGGACACCGTCACCGTCCGCCCGCCGGCTATCACGCTGCCGCCCACTTCACCGGCCACTATCACGGTCTGGCCGACGGCAAAGACGCTTCCCGTGACCCGGCCGTTGACCCTCACCGTCAGTGCGGCTGTCACCAGATCGCCATTGATGGTCCCGTCTATGATTATGGTCCCGCCCACCACATAGAGGTCATCGTCTATGACCTCGTCCCGGCCCACGGTGATCTCGTCCCCCTGCCGGAACTGGGCCGCCTGCACGGGGGGCGAGAGGAAGGCTCCCAGCAGGAATAACATCATCACTATCGCCAATATCTTTACCCCAGACGCCGGATGTGCCATGACATGTCTCCTTTCCGCCCTCGGCGCGGCCGTTCCCCGGAAGCCCACCGGCCCCCAAGTCGTCCCATCTCGAGGCGGCTCTCGGGCATCGGCCCTGTCATCCATTGTCGGTCATGGCCTTGGGGATGTCATCGGCCGGACTGCTGATTTGCGGCCCAACAAATGGCGGATGTGGCCTTCCGCCAATGGGACGACACTCTACTGCCGGGCCATCCCCTTTTTTCTCCCCAAAGGTATTGCCGGACCGCCCCATTACCCCAACTATGGGGCCCGGGCAGGCCCACCGTCCCGGCCTCACCGGGCTACCGAGAGAGGGTGTTGCCGTGGCCGGGGTGCGCGCTGCCCCTGTTTAACGAAAAATGACCGACGCAACCAACGGTTAACGACAAGTTGTACAGAGAGGACCGGCGCCCTCATCAGGTTCGGCGACAGGTAGCGCAGAGGGGTCAGATGCAGTCAATGGGCTACCGACCAGTTGTACAAAAAACCGGCGCGGTCAATGGTTGTGCGACATGTTGTGCAGCAGGTCCATAACGTCTATGATCGTCTGCACCCTTGCCCAGTCCTTGGCGGCGTGGGCTTCCTCAAGCCTGGCTATCGTCCAGGCGTCCGGGTCCGACAGGAACTGTTCCAGGTCGTCTTTCAGCTCCGGCCATGAGTCGAGGATGGCATTTTTTGTCACTGGCATTACGGTTTACCTCCGGCGTGTATTCTATCACGCCGGAACGGGATTTGCGAAGCACTTACCGGCACACCGGGTTTGAAGCACTATCACTAAAGAGGTTTATCCCCTGGCGCTTTGGGGTCGATACATATTTACAAAAATGCCCTCTGGCGCGTTAGGTTTGATACCCTATCACAAAAGAGGTGTGAACCTAACGCAACGGGTCTGATACACGTTTACAAAAGAAGTCAGGAGTAGCCTCCCGAGATGTAGGCATTCAGATAGCGCACCTCGGCTTTGGACTCCGCCAGCCGCGCCTCCACGACGTCCCGGTTCGAGACCATGCCCTCGAGTTTTGGTCCCGCCATTATGGGAAGATGCCTTATCCCTTTTTGGGTCATCACGCTGGCCACATATTCCAGGTCGTCTTCGGGGAGCCCGATGACGACATCCGTGGTCATCACCGCCTTGACCAGGGTGCGTTTAATCGCATCGAGGCGTAGAAAGCACTCCTTTATCAGGTCTCTCTCGGAGACGATGCCCAGCACCGGGCCCCCGGGTTCGCATACCGGCAGCGCCCCGATATTATTCTCCGCCAGCTTCCGCAGGGCGGCATGAAGGGTCTCGTTGGGGCCGATGGTGATCAATGAGTGGCTCCTGGTTTTTAAAAGGTCTTTTACTTTCATAATAACTGCCTCCGCAGTATTGGACCTATAATTTCCTACAAATCCACCCTGGTGTCAAGTACCCCGGGGGCCATTGACGCGGGCTCCCCCCAAGGGTTATCCTTGCTCAAAACCGGGTGAAGGAGAGTCCCCCAATGGCCAAGAAGATAAGTGAGGACGGCAATCTCCTGGGCCGTCCCTATCCCCGGAGCCCGGCGGTGGTCACCGTTCACGCCGGGGGGCGGAGCAATGCCATGGCGGTGGGCGCCTACTGCCATATCTCCACCAACCCGCCGCTGTATGGGATCGCGATCTCCCCCAAACGGTTCTCCTTTGATCTCATAATCCGGTCCGGCGAATTCGGCATCAATTTTTTCCCCCTGGATGCGGCCGAGCTGGTCCTGGCCGTGGGCGATGTCAGCGGAAGGGACGTCGACAAATTCAAGGAATTCAATCTCGCCGTGGACCAGCCGGTCAAGATATCGGCGCCGTTGCTGGCCGATGCTTACGTGGCATACGAGTGTAAACTCGTGGACCGCTTGACCACCGGCGACCACGAGTGGCTCGTGGGCGAGATATTGGCCGTCCACTACCTGGAGGAGGCCTTCACCGGCGACATGGACCTCGACCTGGACGGCATAAAGCCGGCCCTGTATTCCAAGCGGAACATTTACTTTACAGCCGACACGGGCAGCCGCCGGTACATCAAGGGCCGTAGAGGGTGAGCAGGCCTCAGGCGCCTGGCCCCTCTTTTACCGCTCCGGGCCGCTCCATATAACGGAGGCAGCGTGGAATATACCATTGGCATCGATACCGGAGGCACGTTTACCGACGTAACCGTGGTAGCCTCCGGCCGCATCTCCTTCTACAAGGCCCTGACCACTCCCGGCAGGCTGGACGGCGTGTTCAACACCCTGCAGAACGCGGCCGAGGGCCTGGGCGTGACGCTGGGGGAACTGCTGCGGAACACCACACGGTTTATCTATTCGTCCACGTTCGCCACCAATCTGGTGGTGGAGCGTTCCAACGAGGAGAAGGCGGGATTGCTGGCCACCAGGGGGTTTGGGGATACCCTGGTCATCCGCCGCTCCATGAAGAACAGCACCTGGGACAGCGAGGAGCCGTATCCCCGGATTCTGATCCCCCGCCGGCTCACGGGCGAGGTGACCGAGCGGGTTGATTACACGGGCAGGGTCATAATCCCCCTGGATGTGGCGGAGGCCCGGAGGGTTATCGACGGACTGGGCGGCCTGGGCATCGAGGCTGTGGCCATATGCCTGCTGCACGCCTATGCCAATCCGGACCACGAGCAGCAGCTCAAGGGGTTGGTGCGGGAGAGGTTCCCCGACCTCTTTGTTTACTGCTCCTCGGACATCTCTCCGGAGATCCGGGAATATGAGCGGATGAGCTCCACCGCCTTTGCCGCCTATGTAGGGCCCAGTGTCGACCGGCACCTGGGGCACCTGGAGGAGCGGGGGCGGGAATCCGGGCTGAAGGTAGCGCCCCTCATCATGCAGTCCTCGGGTGGCGTCATGGGGGTGGAGGAGGCCCGCCGCAAGCCCGTGGCCATGCTCTTCTCGGGCCCGGCCGGTGGGGTCATCGGCTCCCAGTTCCTCTCCCGGACCACGGGTATCTCCAACTTTATCACCACGGATATGGGAGGCACGAGCTTCGATGTGGGCATGGTCAAGAATGGGGAGATCCAGACCTCGACCCTGGCTGAATTGGAGAGGTGGGCCCTCATGGGACGGAGGGTGGACCTGCACACCATAGGCGCGGGGGGAGGCAGCATCGCCTTTCTCGATCCCCAGGGCATCATCAAGGTGGGCCCGGGCAGCGCCGGCGCCGAACCCGGACCCGCCTGTTACGACGGGGGGGGAACGGAGCCGACGGTCACCGATGCCGACGTGGTGCTGGGCTACATCGACCCCGACTACTTCCTGGGGGGGGAAATGTCCTTAAGGGCCGACCTGGCCCACAAAGCGATAAAGGAGCGCATCGCCGATAAGCTGGATATGTCCCCCGTGGAGGTGGCCGGCGGCATCTACCGGATAATCAACGCCAAAATGGTGGCCGCCATGAGGGTCCACTCGGTGGAGCGGGGCCACGACCCCAGGGACTTCTCGCTCCTGGCCTTCGGCGGCGCGGGCCCGGTGCATGGGGCGGCATTACACGCCCAGTTGGGGACCAGGAGCCTCACCATCCCCATCATGGCCCCCGTTTTCTCGTCCATGGGGGTGCTGGCCACCAACCTGAAACACTCCTATTCCCGTACCTACCGCTCCCCGTTAAACCGCCTGGACATGGAGCGGGCGGACCGGATCTTCGCCGACATGGAAAACCAGGCCCGGGTGGTGCTGGTGAGGGAGGGCATCGGCCCCGAGGACATGCAGGTCCAGCGCTCTCTGGACATGTCCTACTCCGGCCAGATCCATGAGCTGGAGGTCCCGATACCGGATGGGCCGCTGACGGAGGCTTCGCTGAAGCGGATCGCCGGGGCCTTCTCCGAGAAATACATGTCCATCTACGGCTACCAGGAGGATGAGAGCATCATTCAGGTCATCACTTTCCGGCTGGAGGGCATCGGGATGGTGCCCCAGCCCGCCATGGAGAGGTTCCCCCGGGGCGGGGCGGACCCCCGGGCGGCCCTGATGAAGACGAAAGATATATATCTCCCGGAGGAGAAGAGGTTCGCCAACGTCAACGTCTACGATGGGGACGGGCTGGCGCCGGGGAACGAGGTGGCCGGTCCGGCCGTCGTCCAGTATGCGGCCACCACGGTGGTCCTCTTTCCCGGCCAGAAAGCCCTCTGTGACGATTGGAGAAACCTGGTGATCGACTAGGTGCGGGACCGGGCCTGTCCCCGTTCAAGGAGGTCAATATGCCTGTTTTAAAGCTGGATGGAAACAAAGAGAAGCTGGTCCACCCCCTGGAGCATGCGGATATTCCGAAGGTGGACCCGATAACCTTTGAGATTATCTTTAACTGGCTCCAGTCCATCTGTGCCGAGATGGGTGCCACGGTCCATAGCGCCGCCCACAACCCTCTATTTGCCGAGACCAAGGACTTCTCCTGTGCCCTTTTCGACCATGAGGGACATATGGTGGCCATGGGGGAGTACCTGCCCGGTCACCAGGGCGGCATGCAGAATACGCTGGAGGGCTTGATCGCCAAGGTGGGCTTTGAGGGCTTGCGCGAGGGCGATATCATCATGTTTAACGATGCCCTCTTCGGCTCCAGCCATGTCCCCGACCTGAACCTTTTTCACCCCATTTTTTATAAGGGCGAGCTCATGGGGATAGCCGGTATCCTGGTGCACCATATCGACATGGGCGGCGCGGCTCCATCCAGCTACTACGTCAAGGCTACGGAGATATACCAGGAGGGCATCCGCTTTCCCCCCACGACAAAGCTGTATGAAGGGGGCAAGCTTCGCGAGGATATCCTCAACATCTGGCTGACCAATGTGAGGTATCCCGAGATCCAGCAGGGTGACCTGATGGCGCAGGTCTCCGGCTGCCTCACCGGGGCCCGGCGGGTCCTGGAATTGACGGAGAAGTATGGGCCAAGGGTGGTGAAGGACACCTGTGTGGCCATCCAGCACTCCTCCGAGCGGGCGATGCGGGAGACCATAAGGGCCATGCCCGACGGCATCTACACCGCCGGGGATATCATCAACGGGGACGGGCAGGAGGACAGGGACTTCCATGTCAAATGCGCCATGACGGTGGACGGAGACCGCCTTACCTTCGATTTCACGGGGACCGATAAACAGGCCAGGGGCATGGTGAACAGCCACTGGGGGGTGACCGTCGCCAACTGCTATTCCCCGGCGATGACGTTCGCCCCTCCCTACTTGATGCGTAACTATGGCGCCACTGTGCCCATCGAGGTCATAACCGAGCCGGGCACCCTGGTCAATTGCTCCCGCACGGCGGCCATCATGGGCACCACCATCGAGACCGGGTACGCGGTATACAACTGTGCTTTCTCCTGCCTGTCCCAGGCCGTGCCCGGGTTGGCCACCGGCCAGTGGGCGGGGGCCATCGGCCTGCTTCTCACCTGGGGGAATGACCCGCTCTCGGACAACTACTTTACCTTTTTCCATGCGGCCTCCATGGCCGCCGGGGGCGGCGCCCGGGCCCAACAGGACGGCTGGCCGGTGGGCAGCCTGAAGGTGGCCAACATGACGATACCCAACGTGGAAATCGAGGAGGCCAATGCGCCGTTCCTCAGGTACAATTACCGGCGTCTGCGTCCCCCGGCGGGGGAGCCCCACGGCCAGGGGAAGTTCTGTGGCGGCCCGGGCCTGGAGTTCGATCTGGAGCTGTTCGGCCGGGATGCCAACATTACCTACCTGACCAACAAGTACCGCCAGCGGCCGGAGGGCGTTTACGGTGGGCACCCGGGGCGGATGGCCCGTTTGGTGATCCGGGACAGCGCCACCGGACGGGTGAAGAAGGTGCTGCCCCCGAAGGTGAGCCACCCCCTGCGCGCCGGTGAGACCCTCACCTGTGCTGTGCCCGGTGGCGGCGGCTACGGTGATCCCAGGGAACGGGACCCGCAGAGCGTCCTGCTGGACTACCTGGACAGGTACATCTCCCTGCGGGAGGCCCGGACGGTTTTCGGGGTCGTCATCGACCGCGGGAAGCGGCGGGTTAACCTGGAGGCGACACGGCGGCTCAGGGCCGGCCCCGGGCCCGGGTAGCTCTTCGCCCCGGGTCCGTTGGTGGGCGGGCCGCAGGTCTGGGCGCACTTGGGGCGCAATCTTAACAATCCCCGGGGGTGGTGTAAAATCACTGGTGGGGCAACTTCACCAGGGGGGGATACCGATGGAAATACATCAGATCTGCCTGGTGGTCAGGGATATCGAGCAGGCTGTTGAGCGCTATAAATCCCTTTTTGGGCTCGGGCCGTTTCGCCGGCTGGAGCTGGACCTGCCCGAGGCCAGTTTCCGGGGTGAGAAGCGGCCCCTGAGGGCCAGGCTCGCCTTTGCCCGGTAGACCTCGAAAGTCATCCGCCAACCCCCGGGCTCCGGGTGCGGGCAGGGCCTCCCCATCGGCGGAGGCGCATTACAGAAATAAGCCCGGCCCGGCGAAGCCGGCGAAACGGCGCCGCCATGGCCCCTATCGCCGCTTCATAGACCGCGCCGACCGCTTGGACTGGCGCTACAAGGTCCAGCTCGCCGTGGGGTTCGGCCTGGCGGTCACGGTCCTCGCCTATACCCTGCGGGAACCCATCTCCGCACTGGATGATTGGGGCTACCTGGGGGCCTTTATCATCAACGGCATCAGCAGCGCCACCGTTATCCTGCCCGCCCCCGGTGCCGCCGTCATCGCCATCATGGCCCAGGACCTCCATCCGTTCCTGGTGGGCCTGGCCGCCGGCCTGGGGGGAGCTATCGGAGGCTCCACCGCCTATATCGCGGGCCTCGTTGCCAGCAGCAAACCTCGCCGGAACCAACGGCACCGCCGGTTAAGGGGGTTTATGAAACGGTTGGGCGGCCCGGTCATTTTTGTGGGC
>JAZFUS010000196.1:0-6093 GCA_036447315.1 Dehalococcoidia bacterium | reverse complement strand
TCCCGAGTTGTAGAGCCCGATGACGAAGGCAGCGAGCACGATCATGAACCCCATGCCTATGAAGGGTGCCCACATCTTGCCCGCCACTGACTGCATCCCTGTCACCTTCACCGGTAACTGCTTCGAAGAAACAACAATGTCGGAACTAACTGTTTTTGCCATTTTTGATTTACCTCATTTCTTGATTTGCTCGACTCAGGTTGTTTGAATACCGATCGAGCCCGACCCAAACTCAAGCTATGCCTTTGATTTACGCTGCTTGAGTTTGGGTAATACCGCAGCCATGGTGCTGCCCCGAAACCTTACGTTCCGCAGGATGTTCGTAAAGGCAAAACCAAAGCCAAGTATGAAGGTCGCTACTCCCACAAAAGCGAACGGCAGCACCCAGTCCTGGGTGGCCGCTATAGTTCCCTGCAGAGCCAGGACAGTTGACCCGGCTTCAGCGGCGTCCCGGACGGCTTTGCTGTTGCTCAGGTAGTCGCCGGTCATCACCGACAGCACTATCCAGAGGATGGAAGCCACCATGACCACCATGAAAGCCACAATCCAGAGCACCGAGGCGATCTTAAGGTGGGATGACGGCCTTCTGGTTTGAGCCATCAATTCATTATCGCTCATTGACCCACACCTCCTTTCGTTACAAATGACGTCACTTTCGGTATCGACCAACGTTTCACAAGTTCTCAGATTTCACTCTTAATCCGTTCTCTTAAATAAGTCTACCAGGGTACCAATAACGGTGTATGTAATTGGGATTACATAATTGAATCACGCACCGTCCGGCACCGGGGACGCGGCCAGGGGGGGCCCAAAAAGGCTAATCCCAACGGACCCTCCGGGTCACCTTTTTACCCCCCTTTTGAGGGATGCGCGACCGGTCCCCCCCGGTTTATCATATATACAGCCATGGGGAGCAAGAAGACGCCATACAGGGGGAAGATTCTGGTCATCCACGATGGCACCACCCGTTGGAGCGGCTTGGCCCGGAGCCTGGCGCGGATGGGGTATGACTACACCCCCGTGTCCTCCGCCCGCGAGGCGGGGGACCTGATGGAACGCACGCACTTCGACGCCGTGGTACACAGCAGTGAGATCTTCTTGACTGCCCGTCTTCCGGGGCCGCCGGGGTCACCCTTCTGAATGAAGGTCAACCCCAAGCCGGGACACTAGATTTGAGGTAACGGAATTGGACCAAAGGAGCCTGGGTATAGCACTACGGGGTCGCAGTCGTCACGTGCTGGCACGGGCCAGGTTTTCCGACCCCAAAACCGACATATACCTGGCGGCAAACGTCGTGGATGCCGTGGTGACCTACATGGCCCTCCAAAGCGGATCACAATTAACGGAGTTCAACTCCATTATCTATGCTTCCATGAACACGATAGGTATCGGGTTGACACTGTTCTTGAAGGTAGTCCTCTGCATAGGGGTCCTGTGGCTGCTGAGAAGATCAAAGAAGGAAAAGCTGTTGGTGCCCATAGCGGTTGTCCTTGGCGTGATAGCCCTGGCCAACCTGACGCTGGCGCGCCTGCATGGAATTGAGATTTAAAAACCCGGTACCGCCCCCAGACCTTTCCTGGCGCCCAACGAGCCAGGGCAGGCATGGAGGCAGTATCGGGCTAAGAAGAATTCCGGCTTATGCGACCCGGCTGTAGAGCAGCTCCACCGCTTTCCGCGATTGCTCGACGACCTTCAGCGTGCGCTCGCCGCTTATGGCCTTTTCCCATTCGCCATTCGACCACGCCTCTTCCATAAGCCTCCGCAGCTCCGTCTCTTTTTCCTCGACCGCCTGCCAGGTTTCCTGGGTCCTATTGGTATCCATCTCTACCTCCTGTTGTATTCTCTGCCGTCGCCTGGGGCCCTTCGGAAGCACCCCCGTAACGTCTTAACAGTAGTCTACTCCTTCACCCGGCCTTAGAGCGGTTAAGGCCGGCCCGAAAAGGCAAAGAAGTGGTTACAGGTGGCTTACAAATTGGTAAGAATTGCGCGAGTTGCCCTCCCCCGGACCCCCACCCTCCAGCTTTGTTTGACACCAATATACGCCTATGATAGGATAGCAGAAAGTATCGTGCCACTTCCAATAGGCCTCTCCCCCGGATGGCGTGGCGAAGAGGCCGTACCCGGACCCAGACAACCACCGGCAACCCCAGGCAACCCCAGGCAACTGTTGAAAGGAGCAGGCAAGGACGTGATTGAGACAAAAGATGCGATGTCTAGATTCGCCGAGATAACGGATAACAGGCATGACTATGCCCGCGATTGGAAGAAGAGGACAGGGGGCAAGGTCCTGGGGTATTTCTGTACCTACGTCCCCGAGGAGATACTCTATGCCGTCGATGTCCTTCCCGTACGGATTCTGGGCAGCCACGAGCCCCAGGATGTGACCGAACGGCACATCTACAGCATGTTCTGCCCCTTCTGCCGCGACTGCCTGGCCCAGGGGCTTCAGGGCAGATACGAATACCTCAATGGTATCGCCATGTCCCATACCTGCCTTCACATCCGCCAGACCTTCGCCAGTTGGGTGCTGCACGTACCCACCATTGACAAGTTCGATTACTACATATCCATGCCCGCCAAACCCCAGAGCCCCAGGGCCAAGCCCTTCCTTATCAAGGAGCTTCAGGCCTTCGTCAAGGCGGTGGAGGCCTGGACGGGAAAGACCATCACCGATAAGGACCTCGACCGGGGGATAGACATCGTCGATACCAACCGGCGCCTGATGCACCAGGTCTATGAGACCCGGAGAGCGGACAAGCCTCCGGTTTCCGGAACCGAATGTATGCAGATGGTGATAGCCAGCCAGAGTATGGATAAGGCCGAGCAGAACGTGTTGCTCCAGAAGCTCCTGGATGAGGAAATCCCCCAGCGGACGGTCACCCGGGAAACAGGCACCCGCCTCATAATCATCGGCAGTGAGGATGACGACACCGAATTTCTCAAGATGACCGAGGATATGGGGGCCACGGTGGTGATCGATGACCACTGCACCGGCAGCCGCTATTTCTGGAGGGAGATCGTTCGCAAGGAAGACCGCATCGAGGCCATCGCCGACCGCTATATCGACAAAATACCCTGCCCCGAGAAGGACTGGGAGGGGAGGCGGCGCTGGGGCCACATTCGCGAGCTGGTAGACGACTACAACGTCCAGGGGGCCCTGGTCATCCAGCAGAAATTCTGCGACCCCCACGAGTTCGATATCCCCCCTCTGATGACCATGCTCAAAGAGGAGAAGAATATCCCTTGCCTGTTCCTGGAGTTCGATGTCACCGTTCCGGCAGGCCAGTTCCGGACCAGGATCGAGGCCTTCCTGGAGACCATGGAACTGAACGCGCTGTAACCTCCCCCAACCCGGGACGATCTGCTGAGAGAAGCCTTTAGCACCAGGTCGCTGGTGGGAAACTGTGGGTATGGCCGGAACATCGGTAATAAAATATGAGACCAGGCCCCTGGACTCCTGGCAGAAATGCAAGGAGCTGAGGCTCGACCACTACAAGGACATAGCCACCGCTCGGGACAGGGGCATGCTGTTGACCTCCGGAGCGGTGGATACGGGATTGATCCCCACCGGCATCAAAGACTGCCGGTTCATGGCCTCGGAGCCCTACGGGGCCAGCATCGCCTTCGACCCCACCTTCGCCCAACTCTGTGAGGAGGCCGTGGAGGCCCGGGGGTTCGCCCGCGACTTCTGCGGGTACATGAGAAACTATATGGGGTCCATGTACGTGGACCGCTGGTTGTTCGGGGGCCCCTTCCCCCGGCCCGATTTCTGCCTCACTATCCACATCTGCGACGCCCATGCCAAATGGTATCAGATCGTCGGCGAGTTCTACGACATCCCCTTCTTTGGTATCGACCTGCCCATGGGGCACCCCGATGACGGCCGGGGGGAGGAGAGGGTGGAGTACGCGGCCTCCAACACCTGGGATGCCATCGAGTGGCTGGAGAAGGTCAGCGGAAAAAAGTACGACGATGAGCTGTTCTTCGAGGCCATAGACTATGAGGTCGAGACCATGGCCCTGTGGTCGGAGATATGCATCCTCAACCAGGCTGTCCCCGCCCCCCTGGACCAGAAATCCATGTGGAGCCTCTACGTGCCCGCGGCCATAATGAAGGGACGCCGGGAGGTTGTGGAGTACTACCGCACGCTGCGGGACGAGGTCCAGGACCGGGTGGACAGGGGCATCGCCGCCCTGGCCACGGAGCGCTTTCGGCTCCTGTTCGACGGCCAGCCCCCCTGGTTCTTCCTGCAGTCATTCCGGATCATGGAGCAGTATGGGGCCGCCTGCGTGGGCTCCCACTATGCCTTCTGCCTGGTGGGGCAGTACGATGTCGATGAGGACAGCGTGTGGCATGCCTCCAAGCCCATGAAGGAGCGGGGTATCACCCTGAGGAGCCGGGAGGAGGCTGTGCGCTTCTATGCCCGGGAGGAGCTGGACAAGCCCTTCTACGCCAGCGTCTATGCCCTGCCCTGGAGGCGTTTCCGCGATTACCTGGGGCTGGTAAAGGGCTGGAATGCCGGGGGCATGGTTATCCACCTCAACCGGGGCTGTGAGGGCCTGGCCCAGTACCAGCTGGAGACCAAGCTGGCCCTGGACGATGCGGGGGTGCCCACCCTTACCTACGAGGGCAACATGGCGGACAAACGGGAGTTCGACGGGGCACAGGTCCTGGACCGCCTGGAGTCCTTCATGGAGAATCTGGGGCTAAACAGGTTGGACACATGACAGTTGACATAAAGAGGTGGCCGACCAGGCCCCTGGACTGCTGGGGCAAGGCCAAGGAGCTGAGGCTGAACCACTACCAGGAGTTCCTGACGGCCCGGGACGAGGGGAAGCTGGTGGTATCGGGCAGCGCCACCTCCTTCTCGGTGCTCATCTCCGGGCTGGGGGACTATGCCTTCCTGGCTTCGGAGCCCTATTCCGCCGCGGTGGCCACCGAACCCCAGTTCGCGCAGGCCTGCGCCGAGACCGTGGAGGCCAAGCATTACTCCCGGGACCTATGCGCCTATATGAGGAATTACTGGGGCTCCATGTATCTGGACCGCTACTTCTTCGGCGGCCGGTTCCCCAAATTCGATTTCTGCCTCCAGGCCCACTATTGCGATTCCCATGCCAAGTGGTTCCAGGTAGTAACCGAGCACCTGGACCTTCCCTATTTTGCCATCGATCTTCTCAACGGCCCGGTGGACCGCCTGGAGGACCGCAGGGATTACATCGCCGGACAGCTTCTCGACGCCATCGACTGGATGGAGAAGGTCACCGGCCGGAAGTGGGACCCCGATAGGGCCCGGCCCGCCATAATCAATGAGTTTACCAATATGGCCCTGTGGGCGGAGATCTGCACCCTGAACAAGAACGTCCCCGCCCCTCTGGACGAAAAGTCCATGTATACCCTCTACGTGCTGAATACCCTGATCCGGGAGCGCCCGGAGACCGTGGACTTCTATCGGGAGCTCCGGGATGAGGTCCGGGACCGCGTGGCCGATGGGGTGGCCGCCGTGAGCGGAGAGCGATGCCGCATCCTCTCCGACAGCCAGCCCCCCTGGTACTTTTTGAAGGTATTCCGCTACATGGAGCAATACGGGGCCGTGGGCGTGGGCTCAGGATATACCTTCGGCCTGAGCGGGTCCTGGGAACAGCAGGAGGACGGCAGCCTGGGCCCGGCCAAGACCCCTATGGAGAAAGGAATGCCCCTGGAGACCAGGGAAGACCTGGTCCGGGCACTGGCCGACTGGTGGTCGGTCCACTTCTCCTCGGCCCCCGGCTCCATGTCCATCCTGGACTTCCACCTGCCCTCCGAGAGAAACCGGGCCCTGATCAAGATGGTCGAGGAATGGCGGTGCCAGGGCGTGGTTATGCACCTCAACCGCGGCTGTGAGGGGTCCACCTACGGCCAGATGGAGAACCGCCTGGCCCTGCTGGAGGCCGGCATACCCGTAATGACCTATGAGGGCAACATGGCCGATAAACGGGAGTTCGATGAGGCCCAGACCCTGGACAGGCTGGAGTCCTTCATGGAAAGCCTGGGGCTAAGCAGGCTGGCGGATTGAACACCGACCTAAAGGTGTGGTAGAATGGCTTAGTGAGTGTG
>JAZFUS010000195.1:0-11771 GCA_036447315.1 Dehalococcoidia bacterium | reverse complement strand
CCTGCCCTCGGGCGATGCCCCTTCCGGGGGTGAACTACCGGAGCTGGCCGAGTTCTTCTTCCCGGATAATCTGCAACACGATCCGGAGCGCCTGCGGGGCAAGAAGCTGAGCCCGGAGGGGGCCAGGGAGGCCCTGGGCGCGGCCCTGGAGGGGCTGGAAGGGCTTAAGGATTTCGATGCTGTGTCCCTGGAGGGTCTGCTGCGCCCCATGAGCGAGGAACTGGGCCTCAAGACCGGGGAATTCTTCGGACTGCTCAGGGTGGCCACCACCGACCGCACTGTCGCCCCCCCCCTTTTTCAGACCATGGAGGTCCTGGGGCGGGACAGGTGTCTGGGGCGGCTGCGGGCGGCCCTGGCCCAGTTGGGCTGAGGCTACCTAGATGTCCAGATTGCGGACGCTCTTGGCGTGGGCCTGGATGTAGGCCTTGCGAGGGGGTACGTCATCCCCCATGAGGATACCGAAAAGCTCATCGGCCCGCTCCGCGTTATCGATGTTCACCTGGAGTATGGTGCGGCTGGCGGGGTCCATGGTGGTCTCCCACAGCTGGTGGGGGCTCATCTCCCCCAGACCCTTGTACCGCTGAATGTCCAGCTTCCTGGCCCCCTTCATCTGCTTGAGGATGCTCTCCTTGTCCGCCTCGTTATAGGCCCAGTGCAGCTCCTTACCCGACTGGATGCGGTAGAGGGGGGGCTGGGCGATGTAGAGATGCCCCAGGCGAATGAGCTCCTCCATCCGGCGGAAGAAGAAGGTGAGGAGGAGGGTGCGGATGTGGGAGCCGTCGACATCGGCATCGGTCATGATAATCACCCGGTGATAGCGAAGCCGGGTCATGTCTAGTTCGTCGGCCCGGTTGGTCCCCAGGGCGGTGATCAGGTTCCGGATCTCCTCATGCGCCCACATCTTGTCCTCGGGCGCCTTCTCCACATTCAGTATCTTGCCCCTCAAGGGGAGAATAGCCTGGAAGCGGCGGTCCCGCCCCTGCTTGGCCGAGCCCCCGGCGGAGTCGCCCTCCACCAGATACAGCTCGCAACGAGAGGGGTCCTTCTCCGAGCAGTCAGCCAGCTTCCCGGGCAGGGTGGAGTCCAGGCCGGTTTTCCGGATGACCAGGTCCCGGGCGCGGCGGGCCGCCTCCCGGGCCCGGGCCGCGGTAAGGCACTTATCCATAATGGTCCTGGCATCATTGGGGTGCTCCTCCAGGAACAGGGAGACGCTCTCCGCCACCACCCCCTCCACCTGGCCCTTCACCTCCTGATTGCCCAGCTTGCCCTTGGTCTGCCCCTCGAATTGGGGCTCGGCGAGCTTGACGCTGATCGCGGCGCTCAGGCCCTCCCGAACGTCCTCCCCCTGGAGATTGGCATCATCATCTTTGATGAATTTATTCTTACGGGCATAGTCATTGAGCACCCGGGTCAGGGCGGTGCGAAAGCCGGTGAGATGGGTGCCGCCATCGATGGTATGGACACAGTTGGCAAAGCTTAGCACGGTCTCGGCGAAGCTATCATTGTACTGAAGGGCGGCCTCCACCTGGGTACCATTCGCCTCCCCCAATACGTATATGGGAGAGGGATGAAGGGCTCCCTTGGTCCGGTTGAGGTGCCGGACGAAACTGGACAGCCCGCCCTCGAAGTAGAAGGTCCTCTCGTTTTCACGGCCCGGCCTAAGGTCATAGAGGTTTATCTCCAGCGCCTTGTTGAGATAGGCCATCTCCCGGAACCGCTGGCAGAGCACACCAAAATCATACTCCACGGTGCTGAATATCTCCGAGTCGGCCCGGAACTCGACCACGGTGCCGGTACCCTCAACCTTCTCCTTCTCCTCCTTGATGGGGCCCAGGCAATCGCCCCGCGCGTACTCCTGGGTGTAGAGGCGCCCCTGGCGCATGATCTGAACCTTGAGCGAGGAGGAGAGGGCATTCACCACCGAGACCCCCACCCCGTGAAGTCCCCCCGATACCTGGTACGCTTTACCACCAAACTTGGCCCCGGCATGAAGGCGAGTCATCACCGTCTCCAGGGCCGATATCCCTGTCACCGGATGGATTTCCACAGGGATGCCTCGCCCGTTATCGGTCACCTCCACGACCCCGTCATCCTTGAGATAGACCGAGACCCTGGTGCAGTAACCCGCCATGGCCTCATCTACGGAGTTATATACTACCTCATAAAGCAGATGGTGGAGGCCCCGCTCGTCGGTGCTGCCGATGTACATGCCCGGACGGCGCCGGACCGCATCCAGACCTTCCAATACCTGGATATCACGGGCCTCATAATCCTGTCCCTGGGGTATAGGAACTTTCTTCGCCATTACTGCCACTTACTCCTTAGACCCGGGAGACAGGGTTGCGGGGACGAACTCGAGGTAGGCCCCGTTGGGCGGGGCGCGAGGGCAAAGCGGACCGGTACAACCTCAACTGCATCATGACCCCGTTCCCAGGGATAATGTCTGGCCTTCCCGCTGGCCGATGTGAGGTTGAAAGCCATCGCATCCATTATACCATCTTTCCAGGTGCTTTAATAGCGCCGCCAGCTATATTTCCGCCGATTTTTTCGCTATTTTCGGAGGGTCAAACTTACCCCTGCTCCTGTAGAAACCGGGTAGCGGAAAGGGCAGCCGTGGCCCCGTCGCCGGCGGCAACGATGGCCTGGCGGGCGGAGTTGTGGCGGATATCACCGGCGGCAAAGACGCCGGGAATGTCCGTCTCCAGCCGGTCACCGGCCTCTATCTGACCGGAGGCGTCCAGCCGGAGGACCCCCTCCAGATAGCTGGTATTGGGCACCAGACCCACGGCCACAAAGACCCCACCGACCACCAGGGTGCTGCTCTCCCCCGTTTTCACCTGGCGCAAGCGGAGGCCCTGGACCATGCTATCGCCCTGGACCTCATCGACAACCGAATCCCACACGAAGTTTATCCGGGGCTGAGCCTGAGCCCGCTCCTGGAGGATGCGGCTGGCCCTTAGTTCATCCCGGCGATGGACCAGAGTGACCCGTTGGGCGAACTGGCTGAGAAAGAGGGCATCGGAGAGGGCGGTATCCCCTCCCCCCACCACGGCCACCATCTGGTCCTTAAACAGGGGTCCGTCACAGGTAGCGCAGTAAGAGACACCTCTACCCAAGAGCTCCTTTTCCCCCACCGCCCCCAGTTTACGATGCTCGGAGCCCCCGGCAACGATCACTGTCCTGGCCATGAGGAGTCCCTGATCGGTATTTACGCCCTTTAGCTGCCCCTTCTGCTCAATCCCCATGGCCTCGGCGGTAAGGGTTTCGAGCCCGTACTTGGCAGCGTGAAGGTGCAAGCGCTCCCCCAGCTCCATGCCGGAGATGCCCTCGGCGAAGCCGGGATAGTTCTCAACCAGCGCGGCGTTTACTATCTGCCCACCCAGTATCCCCCTCTCCAGGAGCAGGGTGGAGTGGCGAGCCCGAGCGGAATAAAGCCCCGCCACCAGTCCGGCAGGGCCCCCACCGATAATGATGACATCATAGACATCAGGCAATATCCAATTCCTCCTGGGCCTCGACGGCGTCCACCAGCTGGCGGAGGTCGAAATGGCCCGTGATACGCACCTCGCTGTTGATCATCAGTAGAGGCAGCTGAAGCCCGCCAGACTGAACCTGGGCCGCCACCTGGGGGTTCCGCGCCCGCCCCCCGGGGTCGGCCAGGTCAAAGAACTCGATGCGCACTTGGTCCCCGTGAATCTTCTGGAGGCGTTCAGCAGCCTCCTGCTGGACCTCCGGGGCACACCAGTCCGCACCACAGCTCTCCAGGCACATCTTACCCTCTCCCCGCTGGTCGAAGATAGTTACATGAATGGAATTGGACCCCATCACTCCTTACCTCCGCCCCCATCCAGGACCTCATCCAGATGGCGTTTAAGCTCCCCCTTGGGGACAGCGCCCACCACCTGCCTCATGGGCTTTCCATCCTGGAAAACGAGCAGAGTGGGTATACTGCGGATACCGTAGCGGGTGCTGACACCGGGGTTATCATCGACATTGAGTTTGGCAAAGCTTACCCGGCCGTCATATTCCAGGGAGAGCTCCTCCACTATGGGGGCCACCATGCGGCAGGGGGCGCACCAGGGAGCCCAGAAATCCACCAGTACCGGCCTGCCCGCTTGAAGGACCTCTTTTTCAAAGGTATCGTCACTTACTACTACTGGTTCACTCATAACTTCGCCTCCAACAGATTTTGGGGCATCCCCTGCTCCACCATCTGCCGGGCCAGGCTGATGGCGCTGGCGATGGCCTTGGCCTGGCTGCGACCGTGGGCCACAATCACGTTGCCCTTGACCCCCAGCAGGAAGGCACCCCCTGTTTCGCTATAGTCCATCCTCCGCGCCAGAGCACGCATGGAACCGCGGAGGAAAAAACTGGCAATCTTGAGATGAGGCTTGGCACTCAGATTCCGGGAAAAGGACTGGGCCATGGCCTCGCCAAAGCCCTCAATGGCCTTGAGCACCACATTGCCGGTAAAGCCGTCGGTGACGATGACATCGGCCAACCCCCGGTTGAGGCTGTTCCCCTCCACGTTGCCCACAAAGTTGAGTTTGGTCGCCTTGAGGAGTTGATGGCTCTGCTGGACCAGACGATTCCCCTTGGACTCCTCCTCGCCGATACTGAGCAGGGCCACCCGAGGACGGGGAATGCCCCACATCCTCTCAATATAGGCACTTCCCATATGGGCAAACTGGACCAGGAAGCTGGGGCGGCAGTCGGCATTGGCTCCCACGTCCAGGAGAAGGGTGGGTCCGGAAACCGCATGATAGACCAGGCCCAGGGCCATCCGCTCCACCCCATCCGCCAGGCCCAGAGACAGGTGAGCGGTGGCGGCCACCGCCCCCGTGTTGCCGGCAGAGACGAAGGCAGAGACCTCACCCCCTTTGACCAGGCTCATCCCCACCGCGATGGAGGAATCGGGCTTCGACTTCACCGCCTGGAGGGGAGATTCGTGGGTGGTCACTACCTCCTGGGCATCGATAATGGACAGACTTGAGGTTCGGCGTCGAAGGCCGTCAATCCGGGGCCGGAGCAGGGCTTCTTTACCCACCAGCACAATCTCCACGCCGGGATATCCGACAGCCTCCAGAGCCCCCTTTATCATCTCCTCAGGGGCGTGGTCACCCCCCATGGCATCTATGGCGATTCTCACCGAACAGCTCCCTCTCCAACGGGAACGGAAGACCGCTCCCACAGGTCGCACTTGCCCCCCCAGCGGGCCAGAGTCTCGCCCTCCAGGGATATCTGAGCTATCTCGCACAAACTGGAACAGGACTCACATTCCAAGGTGGAGGTGCTATAGATGGCATCGCTGATGCCGAACCCCTTGAACCGGGACTCCGCGGCGGCGTCCATCTCTTCATGGGCCAGGAGGGCAGCACCTATGGCCCCCATAGCCTCGTGATGGGGAGGCACGATAATCTCCGTGTCCAGGGCATCGGCCAGGGCCTGAACTATAGCCTTATTATAGGCCACGCCCCCCTGAAACACTACCGGGGGTACAATATCCCTGCCCAGGCCCACATTGTTCAAATAATTACGCACCAGGGACTCACACAGACCCCAGAGGATATCCTCCAGGCTGTGCCCCATCTGTTGCTTGTGCACCATGTCCGATTCGGCGAAGACCGTGCACCGCCCGCCGATGCGCACCGGGGTCCGGCTCTGAAGGGCGCGAGGGCCGACCTCCTCGATCCCCACGTTGAGCCGCAGGGCCTGATGGTCCAAAAAACTTCCAGTGCCCGCGGCGCACACCGTGTTCATGCCAAAATCCGTGACTGCCCCGTCCCGTAACAGAATGATCTTCGAGTCCTGTCCCCCGATCTCGACAACGGTCCGCACCCGGGGAGCGTATTGGAGCGCGGCCAGGGCGTGGCTGGTGATCTCATTCTTCACAACATCGGCGCCCACGACCACCCCCGCCAGGTATCGGGCGCTGCCCGTGGTTCCCACCCCGCGGACCTCAACTCCGGCGGGAAGCAGTTCCCCAATCTCCTTGAGCCCGCGCTGCACAACTTTTATGGGCTGTCCCAGGGTGCGCAGGTAGCGGCTCATGAGGAACCGGTCATGTTCGTCCAGGACAGCCAGCTTGGTGCTCACCGAACCCACATCGATACCCAGATAAACGTTCACTTGTCCCGAATCACCCCGATATCTCCTCCCCACTCCAACCGTGCCGGTTACCGGAACCTTAACACCTATAATAATAGATTATACCCCAGTTGCCAAGTGTGTAAAGTCACATTCCCGGCACCAACGTCAAAAACAGCCGGGTTGGCCCCGATGGGAAGGCTATGGCGCTCCCATCACCGTCCTCAGCTTGACGGGAAATCCCCGCGGTGATATACTGCCTGATACCCCCAGGCCAACGCAAGCACCCCTATATATAAGGGCCGAAACCTGGAATTCGGGCCCGGAGGGCCTTTCCCACAACAATGGTTGACGATTCTTACCAGATGAGCCGCCTGGACAACGGGCTTCGTATCATCACCAGCCCCACCTCCAGCACCCGCTCCATATGCCTGAGTATCTTTATCGGGGCGGGAGGCCGGTACGAGAGGGAGGAAGAGACTGGTGTCTCCCACTTTATGGAGCACCTTTGCTTCAAGGGAGCCAAGAAGTGGGCGTCGGCCAGGGAGATCTCCGAAGCCATCGAGGGGGTGGGGGGCATCCTCAACGGGGGCACCGACAAGGAGCTCACCATCTACTGGTGCAAAGTGGCCCGGGACCATTTCCCCCTGGCACTGGATGTCCTGAGCGATATGGTCCTTCACTCCCAGCTTAAAACAGAAGCGGTGGAAATGGAGCGCCAGGTCATCCTCGAAGAGATCAATATGGGCCTGGACTCCCCCCCCCAGCGGGTGAACACGATCATCGATGAGGTGCTCTGGCCCCATGACGCCCTGGGTCGGGACGTGGCCGGGAGCCGGGAGACGGTAAGCGGCCTCACCCAGCGGTCCCTCATCGAGTATGGGGAGGAGATGTATCTACCCTCCAACACCGTGATCAGTGTGGCCGGTGATATAGAACACGGCGAGGTGATGGAAAAACTGAGCCGGGCCTTTGGCTCATGGCAGGACAGAAAGCCCCGCCCCATGTTCCCCACCGATGACGGACAGAAGACCCCCCGGATACACCTGGAATACAAAGACACCGAGCAGGCCCACCTCTGTCTGGCCCTGCGGGGGCTATCCAGCCTCGATCCCCGGCGCTTCACCCTGGACCTGCTCAATGTCGTCCTGGGCGAGGGTATGAGCAGCCGGCTATTCCTGGAGATCCGGGAGAACCGGGGGCTCGCCTATGACATAGGAAGCTACGTCAGCCACTTCCGGGATACGGGCTGTCTGATCATCGGCGCCGGGGTCGATCCCAGCCGTCTGGATACCACCATCACCGCCATCATGGGGGAGCTGGCGCGCCTCAGGGAACCCATCCCCAAGGAGGAGATCACCAAGGCCAAGGAGTTCTCCAAGGGACGTCTCCTGCTCCACCTGGAGGAGACCCGGAACATAACCCGATGGACAGGGGCTCAGGAACTCCTTACCGGACGCATCCTTACCATAGACGAGGTCCTCTCCATCGTCGATGCCATTACCGCCCAGGACCTCCTGGAGCTGGCCGCGGGCCTGATAAGCACCGAGAAGCTCAGCCTGGCGGTGGTAGGCCCCGTCCGGAATAGCCGGCGGCTAAAAAAGCTACTCACCGTCTAGGAACGGGGCATACACAGGATCTCCTTTACCTTGAGGTCAAAGAAATCCTGGGAATTCGCCGGCTGAAGGACCACGACCGTGTCGGCCCCCCGGCCCTTGCCGGCTATAGCGATAACCTCTTCATCGGTACGCACCAACCCGGCATCGGCGGCCATCAGGGATACCTCCACCACCACCTTCATGCCGGCGCCAAATATTTTCAGCGTATTGGCCATGATCTCCTCCAGCTGATATGTGGCGAACTTCCGGCGCACGGCCCGGCCCACACCCGCGAAGGCGTGCATGGCGGTAAGGATGACGCCTCCGCCCTTTTCGATGACGGCCCTGTTCTCCACGGTTAGCTCCTGGGCGTTGGGGGTATGAAAGCCCGCGGCGTGGGTCACCACTACCACCTTGCAGCCCGGGAACCTGGACACCGCCTGGGCGGCGGTATCGCCGCCGGTGGTGGCCAGCACAATGGTTTTGATACCCAGTTCCTCGGCCCGTTTCCTGGCGATACCCAGCGCCTCATCGGTGTTCTCCGGCCCCCCCTTGGGAAAATAGACGCATGCCACTGAACTCATAGGACTTTGCCTCCTTTGCCGTGTATTATGGTCCCCATCAGGGACTATTGCAACCTCGCCGGAACCGCCCGGTCCCCCCGAAATCGGGCAACAAATAAAGGGTGCGGGAGGAAACTCCCCCCGCACCCTATGAGAGACCGAAACCCGGCCCTTGGGGGGCCTAAGGTCCCTGCCTAGTAGCCTAGTAGCCCCCCATACCACCCATATCAGGGGGCATGGGAGGCATGCCCGGCTTGTCCTTCTCCGGGAGATCGGTAACCAGGGACTCGGTAGTCAGGATCATCACCGCAATGCTGGCGGCGTTCTCCAGGCTGGCCCTGGTGACCTTAGCCGGGTCGATGATGCCCTTCTCCACCATGTCTCCGTAGCAATCATTGAGGGCATCATAGCCCTCCCCTACCTTGGACTTCTTAACATTGTCCACCACCACCGAGCCTTCCTTGCCGGCATTGATGGCGATCCACCTCAGGGGCTCCTCCAGGGCTCGCTTGACGATGGCTATACCGGTGGACTCATCGCCGTCCTTCAACAGCTTGTCCAGGACCGAGGAGGAGTTGATAAGGGCCACGCCGCCGCCGGCGAGGATGCCCTCCTCCACCGCGGCCCGGGTGGCCGACAGGGCATCCTCCACCCGGTGCTTCTTCTCCTTGAGCTCCACCTCGGTGGCCGCCCCCACCTTGATCACCGCCACCCCTCCGGCCATTTTAGCCAACCGCTCCTGGAGCTTCTCCCGGTCGAAATCGGAGGTGGTCTCCTCTATCTGGGCCTTGATCTGCTTGATGCGGCCCTGGATTTCCGCATCGGAGCCCTTGCCCTCGATAATCTTGGTATCATCCTTGTTGGACACCACCCGCCGGGCCCTGCCCAGGTCGTCCACAGTAACCGATTCCAGCTTGCGCCCCACCTCCTCGGAGATGACCTTGCCCCCGGTAAGGAGCGCAATGTCCTCCAGCATGGCCTTGCGCCGGTCCCCGAATCCGGGGGCCTTGACCGCCAGGCAGTTGATGGTGCCCCGGAGCTTGTTGACCACCAGGGTGGCCAGGGCCTCTCCGTCCACATCCTCGGCAACGATCACCAGGTTCTTGGACACCTGAAGGATCTTCTCCAGGGCGGGAAGGATATCGGACACCGCCGAGATCTTCTTGTCGGTTATCAGGATATGGGGATCTTCGATCTCCGTCTCCATCCGCTCGGCGTTGGTGACAAAATAGGGGCTGATGTAGCCGCGGTCGAACTCCATACCCTCTACAAACTCGGTCTCATACTTGATGCCCTTGGACTCCTCGACAGTGATGACACCATCCTTGCCCACCTTATCCATGACCTCGGCGATGAGGTTGCCGATCTCGGGATCGGAGGCGGAGATGGTAGCCACCTGGGCGATCTGCTCCTTGCCCGAAACCTGCTTGGCCTTCTTTCCGAGGTCCGCGACCACCGCCTCCACACCCCGCTCGATGCCCCGCTTCAGGGCCATGGGGCTGGCCCCGGCAGCCACGTTCTTGAAGCCCTCGGTGACGATGATCTGGGCCAGCACCGTAGCCGTGGTGGTGCCGTCACCGGCAACATCGTTAGTCTTGGTAGCCGCCTCCTTGACCAGTTGGGCCCCCATGTTCTCGAAGGGATCGGGAAGCTCAATCTCCTTGGCGATGGTAACCCCGTCGTTGGTCACCGTAGGCGGACCGAATTTCTTGTCCAGGACCACATTACGGCCTTTGGGGCCCAGGGTAACCTTAACGGCTTCGGCCAAGGTATCCACTCCCTTCTTCAGGAAACGCCTGGCTTCCTCATCATAGACTATCTGTTTGGCCATAGTTCTCCTCCTCTGTTTAACCTGGGCTAAATCTTTTTAGCCAGGATGTCACTTTCCCGGACAACAATCAACTCTTCGTCGTCCACCTTTATCTCCGTGCCCGCATACTTAGCATAGATGACGTTGTCGCCCACCTTTACCTCGAGCTTGACGCGCTTACCGTCATCGGCTAGCTTTCCCGGCCCCACCGCCACGACCAGTCCATCCTGGGGCTTTTCCTTGACCGTATCGGGCAGAATAATGCCGCCCTTGGTTATCTCTTCCTTCTCGGTGGGCCTGATAACCACGCGATCAGCCAGCGGCTCCATCTTTAATGCCTTTAATGCCACTTCAGACCTCCTTTGTAGAATTGTGCTGCCGTTCCTCTTATTAGCACTCTCCGAGCTAGAGTGCTAATCTTTATTATAGCCTCAGCCGGCTCTCCTTGCAACAGTGTTCAGAAGCGCTCATAGCCATCCTACACCATTGAAACCAATTGACCCGCATTGTATAGCCATATTTTATCGGCATTTTGCCTGTTTACCTCTGTTTTAACTGTATGAACCCCGGACATTGGTTTTCTTTTCCTCATTGCTCAGGAAGGGATTCCGCCCTTGAGGCAGGTCCGGAGGAAGATGGAGGTTCCCTTTCGGAGCTGCGGGGGCAGGCCCCCGGGAAAGACCCCCAAAACCACTTACATTGTTCGCTGAAATATGTATAATTAACAACTATCCCGGAGGTATTCTCGTGAAAATGGAGAGGGAAGGACCCATCCTCAGACCCCACCGGGGGGACATCACCCAGCTCGAGGTGGAAGCCGTGGTCAACGCCGCCAACAACCAGCTCTGGATGGGGGGCGGGGTAGCCGGGGCCATAAAGCGGCAGGGGGGCCGGGAGATCGAGGACGAGGCGGTGGCCAAAGGCCCCATACCCATCGGGGAGGCGGCGGTTACCGGGGCAGGCAAGCTCAAAGCGAAGTACGTAATCCACGCCGCCGTCATGGGCATGGATTTCCACACCGATGCTGAAAAGGTCCGCTCCGCCACCCGAAATACCATGAAGCGGGCCCGGGAGCTGGGGATAAAGAGCCTGGCCTTTCCCGCCCTGGGCACGGGGGTGGGGGGATTCCCCCTGGACGAGTGCGCTAGAATCATGGTTGAGGAGATCAGAGCGCACCATAACCCCGGCCTGGAAGAGGTGACCTTTGCCCTCTACGGCGAGGAGGCCCTGCGGGCATTCCAGGAGGCGCTGCAGGACCGGAGTCCCTGCCGGGGTTTTAGGGGTGTCCCCTAACTATCTAACTCCCCCTCTCCTTGAGGAGAGATGGGCGAAAAGGGTGAGGTGGCCCCAGGCAAAGTTAACCGGGGACCCGGCCCGCGGTGGCGAAAGGGCGAAAAATGGTGCAGGGATAACTCCCGGCCGGGGTGTTAGGGGTGTCCCCTAAACTTCAAGATTCCCCCTCTCCTTGAGGAGAGGGGGACCTAAGGGGGTGAGGTGGCCTTACCAACAGTTAAGGTGGGAAACATGGCCAGCGACAGCCCGGGGATACCGGAAAGCGTCGTCGCCCAGATCTGGCAGAGACAGCTGGTGACGAAAAAAGCCCTGGTCACCAGTGACGGCCAGTTGGTGGAGGTCATTTACCCCGGGAGGGCCAACCGCTCGGGAGGCCCGGACTTCCGGGGGGCCATCATCGCCATCCGGGATGAATTCCTC
>JAZFUS010000194.1:0-7044 GCA_036447315.1 Dehalococcoidia bacterium | reverse complement strand
GAGCTTAGGCAGGGCCGGCCTCACCCGGTTTGTTCTCCTCCTGGGCTGCCTGATGCTGGTCTCTTCGGCCTGTTCCCGGGAGGCACCGACCCCCGAGTCCGTGGCCCCACCCAGTCTCACCGCCCCCCTTCTCCAGGAACTGCCAGTGATCGCGGAAGCCCCAGACTTTGAACTTACCGACCAGGATGGGGCCAGGATCAGGCTCTCCGACCATCGGGGCAAGGTCGTCCTGATGAATTTCATCTATACCAGCTGTCCCAGCGCCTGCCAGCTGCAGAACCTGGACTTCAGAAACATCCGGAACGGCCTGGTGGAAGCCTCCCGCCTGGAGCTGGCTCTGGTCTCCATGAGTTTCGACCCCGAGGTGGATACCCCCCAGGTGCGGAAGGAATACGCCCAGGCCCGGGGCTTCTATGGCCCGGGATGGCATTTTCTCACGGGAAGTCCGGAAGAAGTGGCCGCTATCACCGAGATTTACGGGGTGGTCTATCAGCTTGTCCCTCCCGAGGAACATACCCACACCGATGGAGAGGCACACCCGCACGGGCGAGGCTTCAGCCACATGAATCAGGCTTTCCTCATAGACCGGGAGGGAATCGTACGCAAGGCCTACCTGGGGGTTCAGACAGGGTCGCAGGTATTTGCCGTGGATGAAATGCTGGCAGATATCCGGTCGCTGCTGGCCGGTTGAGCGGGGCTGCCCCAAAACCAAGAGGAGGAATGAAGTAAAGTGCCTGTAGACACCAGTTTTCTGGGTGCCCGCAGTGTGATATGGATCGACGCGGAGCTCCACCTGCTCTTCGCCGCCTTTATACTGGGCGCGCCCATATTCATCGTCCTGATGGAATACCTGGGGGTCCGCACCAAGGACCAGCGCTATGAACGGCTGGCCAAAGAGACCATGAAGGTGGTGGCCATCGGCTATGGTGTAACGGCCATCCTGGGTGCCCTCCTCACCTTCACCCTGTTGGGTCCCTATCAGGAATTCTCCAGCTATCTTTTTGTCCGCTTCTATGAGATATTTCGCCTCTATGGAATCCTCATCCTCCTGGAAAGCCTGACCATGTACCTCTACTGGTACACCTGGGAGCCCCTGGCCGACCGCAAGCGCCTGCACATAGGTATAGGTATTGCGCTGAATGTCCTGGGGACATTGGTCATGCTCCTCATCAACGGCATCGCCAGCTTCATGCTGACGCCGCCGGTGGCGATGGTGGCAGGGGAAACGGTTTCCACCTGGGCGATGATCTTCAACCCCAGCTTTACGGGCCTGAACCTGCACCGTTTCATCGCCAACATCACCTTCGGGGGCTTTATGGTGGCCTTCTTCGCCGCTTTCATGTACCTCACCTCCAAAAAGGAGGAGGACAGGGCCTTTTACGACTGGATGGGGTTTATGGGGAACTTCATCGGCGTGGGGACCCTGCTGTTGTTGCCCGTGGCCGGATATATCTATTCCAAGGAGCTTTTCCTCTATGACGCCGCCATCAGCACGCTGCTTATGGCGGACAAGCTGTCCTGGTTTTTCGAGTTCCAGGGGTTCCTGGTCTCACTGCTGTTCCTGGGGGCCAACTACTATATGTGGCTGGGCATCCAGCGCATCGAGGGGGGCGCCCGGTTCATCAACTACATGAAGGTTAACCTGGTGATCATCTTTGTGGGCACCATTATCTGGGTAACCCCGCAAAATTTCCTCCCCGACCTGGCGACGAAGCTGCCGGAGGGGGTCAACATTCTGGATATCGTTATCCCCGAAGGGCCTGCTTTCATCGGAATGATGATGGCCAAGGCCCTGGCCATAACCGGCATCATTATTGTGACCTTCATCACGTACCTTCTCTACCGGCGCGCCATAGCCACGGGGAGCGTCGTGTGGGGCCGGATAGACCTCAAAGCCCAATACGTGCTTATCTTCATCCCGGCGGTAGCCGTCTATCTGATGGCCTTCATGGGAGCCGTCCGTGAGCTGGCCAGGGATGGGTGGCACGTCTATCGGGTTATCCCCGATACTACCAACTACTGGTATATTCCCCCGCTGGCCCACACCGCCCTTATGACCGGTATCGTGACCCTGCTTTTCTTCGCTTTAATGTCATTT
Organism: Dehalococcoidia bacterium; assembly: GCA_036447315.1. Classification (GTDB taxonomy): domain Bacteria; phylum Chloroflexota; class Dehalococcoidia; order JACVQG01; family JAZFUS01; genus JAZFUS01. The sequence goes on along the minus strand of JAZFUS010000194.1, from coordinate 4,946 downwards.
ATATTCGTTGTGGGTTTCAAGGTGGGCAAGACCAAATGACCTTATTTGCGGATATTCGCGTTACCGGCGAGCAGCAGGCCCAGGAGAGAAAGATATGCCAGTGAAAAGGGGGCAAGCGCGAAGAGGCATCCCCGGCCCAGGTGGGGTACCCGTTACAATTTGGAGAGCCATCGTATGGTCCCGAGGGCCCCTGGTCGGTCTCCTGGCCATACTGGCCCTCATCTGGGTACCCTCCTTCTTTCTGACCGACGAATCGGCATGGCGCTTTGGGCCGCCCTTCAATATCTTTTTCAGCGCCATAGCCATCTTCGGGGGCCTCTTTTTCCTGCTCCTGAAAACCGGCCCGATATCGGAAGCTCGCTCCCAGGCAAGGACGCTGGGCGGTATCTTTCTTGTCTTCCTGGTCACCGTGGGCGGGTTGTTCGTGATGGCCGCAGCCTTTCCCCAGTTCGAAATACCCCGTCCGGGCGGGGAGGCCGAGGGCGGCACTCCGGTGGAACGGGGTAAAGCCCTGTTTCAGAACCCTGCGTTAGGCTGTAACCGCTGCCACATAATCGGGGATAGGGGCGGCAATCTGGGCCCAAACCTGAGCCGGATAGCCAGCATCGCCGCTACCCGAAAGCCCGGGATGTCCGCCGAGGAATACATGCGGGAGTCCATCACCAGCCCCAGCGCATTCGTAGTGAAGGACTACGCCCCCCTGATGGGCGCCGACTTCGTCAAGAAGCTATCCAAGGTGCAGATAAACGAAATCATAGCCTACCTGTTGACGCTCCAATAGGATGCCACCGGGCCCCGGGCGATCCAGCGGTGTCCCGCAAAACAAGGGGAGGGAAAAGGCATTCGTTTGCAACGGGTGCAACGGGGTCGAAACATGGGCGGCCAGATCCATCACGCAGGATCGGCCCGGGCCGTGCTCAGGCAGGCATGGTGAAACATATCCGGGGAGAGCGGTAGGTCTGTTTACAACGGACGCGGAGAGAAAAAGGGTGTCGCGGCTCGGCGAAGGGCCGTATGTTGGGGGTACGAAGCTTGCAGGTTAAAGACAGTAAGGTCAAGGCCCAGGAAAAAATCATCGATGTCCACTGGAGCTCCGTCTGGATAGGATTCGGCATCGCCATAATCGGGACCCTCATCCTGGGCGCCCTGGCATTTCAGGCGGTTGAAAATGTGTGGCTGATAGCCCTGGGAGGGGAGCTCTCCCTGCTGGTGGGGGGGGCGGTGGCGGCGCTGAGGGCACAGACCTCTCCGGCCCTGAACGGGGCCTTTATCGGCCTCCTTTACTTCACTGTCACGGTGATTATCATATTCGGCGGGGTGATGACGGAGACGCTGCCCGATCCCTTACCGGGCCTGCCCAAGGGCGACTCCACCTTCTTCTTCGTCTGGCCCCTGGCCCAGGTATTGGCCTCCACCCTGGGCGCCGTGATCGGCGCCCGGGCCACCACCGCTTCCCGAAGGAGAAAAACACGGCCCCCGGCCAAAGGGAAGTGAGGGGAACGTGAGCTTTATCTGTCAATGCCTGCGGTATGGGTGTAGAGGATAGTGAACCATGACGGGAAATTTTCATATTTTGCTGCTGGCATCCCTGACGGGTCTGGCCGCCCTGGCCGCCAGCGGTTGCGGGACGCCGGATGCGTCAACCCCAGCCCCGACACCACCGGTAGCTGAGTCCCACGAGATTGGGATAACGGCAGCCTACCCCGAATTTGAACCTTCGTCGATCACCATCACCCGGGGCCAGGCCTTCCAGCTTTCCCTATCCAGCATGGACCCCTCCCACATCTTCAGGATCGACGAACTGGGGATAGATATAGTCGTGGGCGGCGGAGAAACGGTGACCAGGGAGATCAAGGTTGACCGGGTGGGCACCTTTACCTTCTTCTGCGCGGTGCCCGGACACAGGGAGGCGGGCATGGAGGGTACCCTCAATGTTGTTGAGGGATGACCCGCCCTTGAACTATAATAACCTGGAACGGTCACGGAGGTAAAGCAGCTATGCCCCAAATCCCCCCTAAGTGCCAGGACCTGAGGATAGCCGGATGGATGCCCTGGTGGTGCCACCTGGCCTGTACGCGCACCGGGACCAGGCTCTGCTACTGGGCATGTAAACCCATCGGCCGGCGGCGAACCCCCGGCCGGACCGGCAAGAATCGATAGGGTTGGGTGTAGATGTACAAACGGATTCTCGTCCCCATAGATAACTCCCCGCACAGCGAGCTCGCTGTTGGGGTTGCCACCGACCTGGCCCTGCAGTTCGGGGCCGAGGTGACGGGTATACATGTCTATGCCGCGCGCCTTCACGACGAAAGATTCAAACAGATGGAAGAGGGACTGCCCTCCCGGTACCAGGAAAAGCAAACCCTGGAAAAGCAGCGCAACGTCCACAACACCCTGATTGGCGAGGGGCTGCATACGATCTCCGACTCCTATTTAGACAGCTTCCAGAGAAGCTGCGAAGCGGCCAAGGTTGCTTTCCACCGCAAGGTTGTGGAGGGGCAAAACTACGTAGAGATACTGAAGGAGGCCGCGGACAGCCCCTATGACCTGATGGTCATGGGCATCCTGGGCCTGGGGGCTGTGGACAAAAGCTCCATGGGCAGCGTTTGCGGGAGGGTAGCCGCCAGGACCAGGACGGATATTTTGATCGCCAAAGCCCAGGGGCCCCCGGACGGTAAAGTCATGGTGGCCATAGACGGGAGCGCGTATGCCATGGCCGCCCTGCGATCCGCCCTGGAGCTGGCCCGAGGCCGGGGGGCCGCCGTGGAGGTTGTATCGGTTTTTGATCCCGATTTCCACGTCAGGGCCTTCCACAGTATCGCCGGTGTTCTCTCCGAGGAGGCAAGCAAGAGCTTTCGATTCAAGGACCAGGAAAGGCTGCATGAAGAGATCATCAACGGCGGTATGGCTAAAATCTACCGGGGCCACCTGGAAGGGGCGTGCCTTATCGCCTCCCAAATGGGGCACAAAATCGAGTCGACCCTGCTGTCCGGCAAGCCTTTCGAGGCGGTCCTGAAGCACGTCGAAGAGTCACAGCCCTCCCTGCTGGTGCTCGGCCGGTTCGGCACCCACTGGACCGAAGGGCTGGACATGGGCAGCACCACCGATAACCTGCTGCGGCTGGCTCCGTGTAACGTCCTCATCGCGAACCGGTGACCACCGGCCCGTTATGGACCCTTTATGGACCCTTTATGGACCCGCTATGGACCCGCTATGGATTTGATATCCCCGTGCCCATAGTATAAAGTGGGTCCGGGTGACCGCGACCAAAATAACGTATTTGGAGCACGCAGCGTGCCGTCCAGCTCGACATCGAACGATTATCAGCCCCGCCTGATTTCCTGGAACCTGACATCCGCCTGCAACCTCAAATGTCCTCACTGCTACCTCGATGCCGGGGAAAGGGGCCACCGGGAGTTAGCCACCCGGGAATGTCTCGACCTCATAGATGAGATGTCCGCCCTGGGCACCGAGATGCTCGTCCTCACCGGCGGGGAGCCCATCTTAAGAAAAGACATATTCTCCATCGCCCGGTATGCTTCCGACAAGGGCATCATGGTGGTGATGGGCACCAACGGGGTCCTCATCGACGAGGAGCGGGCCGCCGGCCTCAAGGAAAGCGGCGTCAGGGGGGTAGGCATCAGCCTGGACTCCTTGAGCTCACAAAAACACGACTCATTCCGGGGCATGAGGGGTTCCTGGGAGAAAACCGTAGAGGGGCTGCGGAACTGCATCAGGCTGGAGCTGCCGGTAATCCTCCAGACATCGGTTTCGGAATGGAACTTCGACGAGGTCCCCGCCCTGATAAAGTTCGCCTCCGAACAGGGTGCCCAGGCCTTCAACCTGTACTACCTGGTGTGTACCGGCCGGGGCGAGAAGTTGACCGACATCACACCGGCGCAATATGAGGACAGCCTCACCAGCCTTATCAAGGCCCAAAACGAGTATCCGGGCATGATGGTCCGGGCCAAGTGCGCCCCCCATGGGAACCGGATAGCGAACCAGCTCGGGCTACCCTTCCTCAGTGGCGCCGGCTGCCTGGCCGGCACCAGCTATCTGAGGATAGCACCCGAGGGGGACGTCACCCCCTGCCCTTACCTGCCGCTCACAGCGGGCAATATCAGGGAAGAAAGCCTCAAAAAGATATGGGAAGGGTCGAGCGTCCTCACCCGGTTGAGGGAGCCGGCGCTCAGGGGCCGGTGCGGCGCGTGCGAGTTTGGGGAGGTCTGTATCGGCTGCCGGGCCCGGGCCTGGGCCATTACCGGCGACGCCATGGACGAGGACCCCTGGTGCACATATCAGCCCGGAAGCAGCCGCCCTCCACCCGTCCACGAGGTAGTATGGAGCGCCGAGGCCCAGGAAAGGCTGGGGCATATACCGTCCTTCATCAGGGGCCGGGTAAAATCCGGCATCGAAGGCTATGCCCGGGGAAAGGGCCTGGCCACGGTGACACTTGAGGTCATGGACGAGGTCCGCAGCGCCATGGGGAGCCGCATGGGCAATATCAAGCGACCTCATTCGTAGGGGCGCCCCTTTTTTAAGTCGATGGTCCCCGCCCGGCCGGTATGGCGCCCAACCGGCGCCAAGGCTGTGGCCGCCATGCGGGCCACGAAAAAGGCTACTACCGCCGGTCGCCCAAACTCACCCCCCATTGCTTCTTTTGGGGGATACCCCACCATTTCTGAACGGTCTATCATCGGTATATGAAGACGATGATAGAAAAAGAGACCCACGCCGGAAAGATTCTGGTTATCAACGATAACCCCCGGGCCGGTGGCGGCTCTCCCCTGTGGAAAGCCCGGCCGATGTACCACTACACCCTGGTGGACAGCGCCCAACAGGCCGAGGTCCTCAGTGGCCTCATGGACTTCGACGCCATCGTACATATCGGGGACTTCCTCTTCCGCTCTCCTTCCCTCTCCTATTATTGCCGTTAGTCGTCGGGG
>JAZFUS010000193.1:0-7781 GCA_036447315.1 Dehalococcoidia bacterium | reverse complement strand
CCCAGCCGCCGGGGCCTGGTCATTGCCCTGCACCGCTCCACGGGGAGCCTGGGGGATTTTGGGGGGCCGCTGATGGTCGGTGCTCTCCTTGCGTACTTTACCTGGCGGAGTGTGCTCCAGGGGATGCTCCCCATTGCCATTATTATGGGTGTCCTGCTGTGGGTCTTCCTGTGGAGGGTAGGGGGGCCCAAGGCGGGGCCGGTGAGGGTGGGAGACAAGTTTCATAACCAGATGTCCTCCCTGCGCAAGGCCGTACGCATACCGGGCCTGATTACCCTGCTGGCGGTCTCCGCCCTGCGGGGAATGGGGGACAGGGCCCTCTTTGTGTTCATACCCCTCTTTCTCGTTACGGAGCTCGAAATGGACGTATTGGCGGTGGGCATCTATACGGCGCTCCTTGCCCTGCCCGCCATCGCCTCCGGGCCGATATTGGGGGCCGTTTCCGACCGCGTGGGCCGCAAACCGCTGATTGTGATGGCCCTCCTGGCCTCCAGCGTGTTCCCCATCATAATAGTAACGTTCTCCAGCCTCCAGCCGTGGTTCTCTGCATTCGGGGTGGACTTCGGCCTGATGGCCCTGGCGATCTTCCTGTTCGGTATGTTCCTCTACTCCGTCAACTCCCTGGTCCAGGCGGCGGTTATGGACATGGCCGAGGGCATGAAGCTGGAGGGGACCTTCATTGGTATGCTGTGGGGGAACAATGCCCTGTTCGGCGCCTTTTCCCCGGTTATCGCCGGCCTGCTGGCGGACACGTGGGGGACGGAGATACCTTTCTACTACGCCACGGCCATCTTTCTCATCGCTGGCCTGATGGCCATCCGGCTTCCCCTGAGTGGCCGGCAACCCGGCAACACGGCATCCGCCTGACCAGGCCCGTCCCCGCCCCGGCGGGGCTGCCCGGACGGGTCCATTACCTGATATGGTAGCGAGAAAGGAGTTTTATGGCCTATTACAAGGACCTGAGGGAGTTTGTAGCCTTTCTGGAATCCAAGGACAAGCTGTACCGGATAAGGCGGGAGATAAATAAGGATACCGAGCTGCACCCCCTGGTGAGGTGGCAGTTCCGGGGCCTCAAGGAGGAGCAGAGGCGGGCCTTTATATTCGAAAACGTGGTGGACATCAAGGGGAAGAAGTATTCCATTCCGGTGCTGGTTGCCTGCCATGCCCCCTCGCGGGAGGTCTATGCCATGGGCCTCCAGTGCGAGGTGGGTGAGATATATGAACGGTGGGTCCAGGGTGAGCGCCACCCCATCGCATCCAGGTTGGTGAACGAGGGACCCGTCCATGAGGAGGTCCACATCGGGAAGGGGCTTCTGGAGCACGGAGGGCTTTCGGAGTTCCCGGTCCCCATTTCCACGCCCGGGTTCGACAATGCCCCTTACCTGACGGCAGCCAACTGGGTGACCAAGGACCCCGAGACCGGGGCCCGGAATGTGGGCAACTACCGGGCCATGGTGAAGAGCCCCACCCGGTTGGGCATCATGGTTATGGCCCCTCAGCACATGCGCACCCATTGGGAGAAATACCGCAAATTGGGGAAGCCTATGGAGGCGGCCGTGGTCCTGGGCCCGCCCCCCAATATCGGCTACGTGGCTACCGGCAAGGTCCCCTACGGTGCCGATGAGATAGACGTGGCCGGAGGTATGGTGGGCGAAGCGGTGGAGACGGTGAAGTGTAAGACAGTGGACCTGGAGGTGCCGGCCACCACCGAGATCGTCCTCGAGGGCATTGTGCCCACCGATTCCCTGGAGAGGGAGGCCCCCTTCGGCGAGTTCTCGGGCTACATGGGCATGCACGAGACCGCACCCTATTTCGAGATCACCGCCATTACCCACCGCCGGAACCCGATGTTTACCGCCTTTCTCAGCCAGTTTCCCCCCAGCGAAAGCAGCAACCTGCGGGGTATCGCTTTTGAAGGTGTGTTCTACAAGTTCCTCAAATATGATTGCAACATAACGGGCATCCTGGAGGTGGTCTTTCACCCCGCCGCCGGGGCCCAGCCACTGGTGATCATCAAAATGAAGAAGACCTATAACACCGAGGCCTGGCAGGCCCTGAACGCGGCGGTAGCCCTGGTCCCCCAGTTCGGCAAGATCATCATCACCGTGGATGAGGACATCGATGCCCGGGACCTGGAATCCGTGATGTGGGCCGTCAGCTTCAGGATGCAGCCGCACCGGGACACCCGGATCACCATGGGCAAGGTCTCCGGCCTCGACCCCTCCTCGGCACCCATGACCGTGACCGACCGCCGGTATCTTTACCCCACCGGGGACTCCGCTATCCTTATCGACGCCACCATGAAGTGGGACTACCCCCCGGTATCGCTGCCCCGCAAGGATTTCATGGAGAGGGCGAAGGAGATATGGGAGCTGGAGGAGCTGCCCACACTCACCCCCAAGGTGCCCTGGCACGGCTACCCCCTGGGATTCTGGACCGACCAGAACCGGGAGGAGGCTGAGATCGCCCTCCAGGGGGACCACTACCTGACCGGAGAAAAGCTGGCCAAAGAGGAAAGGGTCAAGCTTGAGCCGCCGTCGGAGGGATCACAGGCGGCGTGAGGGGCCTCCCCCGGCATTCTGGTACCAACCCGGGTCCCTGGTCAGGCCAGGGCGTCGGCCAGGTCGCGGATAGACGATTCTCCCCCACCGGTCAGGTGGACCCGGAGGACGCGGCGTCCCGCCGACTGTAAGGCCTGGAGGTCACCCAGGGCCTGGGCATCGGCTACGGTGCCAAAGGTAAAGGGCTCGCCGGGGACCGGCAGGTCCTCCTCGTGGCCGGCGGTGATCTGGAGGAACAGTCCCGTGTCCGGCCCGCCCTTGTGCAGCTGTCCGGTGGAGTGCAGGAAACGCGGCCCGTAACCCAGCGTGGTGGCTACGTGGTATCGCTCCACCAATTTCCGGCGAAATCCGGCCAGCACCCCCTCCAGCTCGGGCGATGGATGAAGATAGGCCATGGCGGCCAGGTAACTGTGTTGCCCCGCACCGGCCAGCAGGTCCGCCAGGGAGCCCGTGGCCTCCGCCCGGGGAAGACTGCCGGAGGCCACATATTCCCGCAGGACACGCTCCGTGGCGTCCTTGGCCTGCTGCACGTTGGGCTGGTCGAAGGGATGGATGCCCATGATGGCCCCGGCCACCGCGGTGGCGAACTCCCAGCGGAAGAACTCAGCCCCCAGGTCATATCTGTCCTTGATCTCCAGGGTCAGCACCGGTTGCCCCGAGGCTTTGATCCGCTCCGCCGCCGCATCGGTGGCCGAGCCCTCCTCGCCCTTCAGGCGCAGGTGGACAAACAGGCGGTCATCACTATAGGCGCCGGGCTCCGCCAGGGGCTCACCGACCACCGGTATGATACCCTTGCCCTCCTTGCCGGTGCTCTCGGCTATCAGCTGCTCGACCCAGAGCCCGAAACTGCCGATGGCTTCCGAGGTGATGAGGGTAAGCTTGTCCCGTCCCCCCAATGCCAGGGTCCCCATGGCCGCTCCCAGCCAGGCGCCGGGGTTTTCCCGGTAGGGCACGCAGGAAGCACAAGCCTCGCGCATGCAGTCCGCCCGTTCCAGCAGGGTTTTAATGTCCGCCCCTATCAGGGCCGCGGGCACCAGGCCGAAGTAGGAGAGGACCGAGTACCGTCCTCCGATGTCGGGTGGGTTGAGGAATGTGCGCCGGAACCCTTCCTCCGCGGCCAGCCCCTCCAGGGAGGACCCGGAATCAGTGATGGCCACGAAGTTCTGCCCGGTCCTCCCCTTCCCGGCGGCCGACTCCACCAGGGACCGGAAATGCCGGAACAGGTACATGGGCTCGGTGGTGCCTCCGGACTTCGAGGAGACCAGGAACAGGGTTTTTACAGGGTCTATGGCCCTGGCCACCGACAGCACCGAGGCGGGCACCGTGGAATCCAGGACGATCAGCTCGGGATACCCCGGGGCGCTGCCGAAGGTCTGCCGCAGTACCTCAGCCCCCAGGCTGCTACCCCCCATGCCCAGGAGGACCACATGGCGGAAACCGCCGTCCCGTATTTCCCCGGCGAAGGCCTGCAGGGCGGGCGCCCCCTCAGACATGGTGTCGGAGACCGTAAGCCAACCCAGGCGGTTGGAGATCTCGGTGGGGTCCGGTTTCCAGACGGTGTGGTCTTTCCGCCACATGCGGGCCACTATATCCCTCTCGGCCAGGCCGGCCAGGGCGGACTCCACGCCGGCGGCATATTCCCCCAGGCCGCCTCCGGGAGGGACAACCTTCGCGCTCCGGAGCGCCGCCCTCTTTTCCTCGATGCCGGCGAGCAATTTTTCGAAGGAGTCCGTGAAGGACTTAACGCCCTCATCCAGCAGTCGGGCGGTCACCTGCTCCAGGCTGATGCCGGCGGCGGCCAGGGATGCCATGGTTTTTTCCGCCTCCGGGAGGTCCTTCTCCAGGTTTGCCCCGGCACGGCCGTGCTCCAAGAAGGCATTGATGGTGGCCATGGGCAGGGTATTGACGGTGTCCGGGCCGATAAGGGACTCTACATATAGGAGATCGCTGTAGGCGGGGTTCTTGGTGCCCGTGCTGGCCCATAGAGGGCGCTGTACCCGGGCGCCTTTGGCTCTCAGCGCCGCGAAACGCTCACGGGAAAAATCCTCTCTGAAATCCCGGTAGGCCAGCCGGGCGCTGGACACGGCGGCCCTGCCCGCCAGAGCTTTGTTTTCGTAAGCATCCCCACCCCCATGCCGGTTTTCCTCCAAGAGGGCGTCCACCGCCGTGTCCACCCGGCTGAGGAAGAAAGAGGCCACGGAGGCGGGAGGGGCCCCTGAGGTGTTTTTCCCCAGGCCGGCCAGGTCCTCCAGGCCCGCGATGTAGGCCTCCCTGACCTCCCGGTAGACGGCAAGTGAGAAGATCAGGGTGACATTGACGTTGATGCCCTCGCCGATAAGGCGGCGGATGACCGGTATGCCCTGGGGGGTGGCGGGGACCTTGATCATAACGTTGGGCCGGCCCAGGGCGGCGAATAGCCGCCGGCCTTCCTCAATGGTGCCTTCCGTATCGTAGGCCAGCTGCGGATTGACCTCGAGGCTGGCATAGCCGTGCTCGCCACCCGACCGATCATAGATGGGCCGCAGGAGGTCGGCTGCGGTGCGGATGTCCTCAATGGCCAGGGCCTCATATGCCTCCCCGGCACTCACACCGGTCCGGGCCTGCAGGGCCTCATCATAGTCGGAGCTGCCGACGATGGCCTTCTCGAAGATGGTGGGGTTCGAGGTCACCCCGCTTATCCCCTGGTCCAGGAACCGCTGGAACTCGCCGGACTTGAGCAGGCCGCGGCGAATGTAATCGATCCACATGGCCTGGCCGAGACGGTGCGTTTCTTGAATAGGATTGGTCATTTTGGCCTCCTCTGGCGTCCCATCTCTTCGCTTCCGGCGCCGGGTTATTCAATTTTCCATGGGGCGGGCCTCTATAGGGCTCCTTAGAGGTAGTCTATGGTCTTCCCCCGGCGAATACAAGCCGCCCGGGGAGACTTCCCCCTGCACCCCCCTGCATCAGGGTCTGGAAAGCGGGGCATCGCCCGGATGGGTTAGGGTCGAGACGCCGGGGCTCGCCCGCAATTCATCCTTCAGAGGGATTGCAGGCTGCGGTAAAACTGGTATAATCTGGGCAACAGGGACATCGGGAGTTAGCGAAAGGCGAGATGCAACAAAGTAGGGACGGGTCCAGGCAGCGGAATTTAATAGTCCTCCTGATGGCCGTGGCGATTGTTGCCATGGGGTATTTTGCGGCGGTGAAGATCGTAAGTAAAGGAAAGGCGGATTTCCAGACGCGGGAGCTGAATATCGTCCAAACGGCGGTAGTACACCTGATGGCCGATAATGACATCAGCAGGATACCGAACCCCGTCACCTCTCCTACCAACGACATGACGGCTTTCCCCGATACGACCGCATCTACGGAGGCCAAGGGTTTCCAGGAAGGTGATAAGCCGGGCTACCTGCTTTATGCCCACGATAAAACCCCGGACGGAACCGCCGAGCACCTTTTCTATTACGTTAATTTCTCCGAGACAACCTGGACCTATGCGGCTACCGGGGATGGAACGGTCATACAGGGTGAGAAGGCCAAGGACTAGCGCCCCGGGAAGCCGCACCTTTCACAGCCACCGAAAAGTGCCCGTGATTTGACTTTCCTAGCTTTGTGTAGTACTTTATAACGTGGGTCAATGTACCATAAATCACATGGTTTTGCTGCCTTTTTGGGGCGGTAACTCCCGCCGGCCGGGTTATCCCATCACGGCGCCGGAGAGGGGAAAAGTTGGAAGACAAGAAAGGTAAAGGGGCCTTTTTTAGCCGCATAGCCGGCTTTCGTCGCATGCCCGGCCTGGCTCGCCTGGATGGCCTGGCTCGCCGGGATGACTTTCGCCGGATAGCGAGAGGGTGGCTGGCGCTGACCATCCTGCTCCTGGTTGTCGCCATCTTTGCCTCCCTGGCCTCCGGCAGCCAGTCGGGGTTGCTGGGATTTTTCAGCCTCCGGAACGCCTCGGGGATTGTATTCCTGGCGTTGGTGACCGGCATAGGGCTGGTCATTCTCCTGGCTGCTCTGGGGACCGACCGCGGGGTGTGGAGAAAAAAGGTGGGTGAGGAGGAACCTCAGAGTGTTGCCGGTCAGGCCGGAGATCTGTCGCAAAATGTCAGGAAGTGGGCCCAGAAAGAGGCCGAGGCCCAGGCCGCCCGGATCCTGGCCGAGGCCCGGCAACAGGCCCAGGAAATAATCACCGGGTCCAGGAGAAGGGCGGAGGCGGCCAGCCAACAGGAGGCGGACGATATTCTGGAGGCCGCAAGGATAAAGGCCGAGGGCATCGAGGAGAGGGCCCGGCAGCAGGCTACATCGTTCCTGACCCAGGCCCGAGAGCAGATAGTGGAAGATATATCGTTGGTAAACGATATATGGGCAAAAGAGGTAAAACAGGTATATTTCCGCCTGTTCGCATCCTTTCAGGACCTGATAGGTGAGGTGGAGAGGATTGAGGGGGGGTGGAGGAGCCGGTCAATGGAGCTGCTGAAAGGCCGGGGACTGGAGCTCAAGGAATTTCAGCCTTTTACCTCCCTCGCTTCCGAAGTCCCGGGGCTCCTGAGTGAGCGGAGGGAGGTGGAGGCCGAAGCGGTCCTGCTCGGTGAGGAGGTTTTTCCGCCCCAGTCATCGGATGATGGCGAGGGGGAGCGCCCCCGTGAGGCCGAGGCGGTCCTGCTCGGTGAGGAGGTTTTTCCGCCCCAGTCATCGGATGATGGCGAGGGGGAGCGGCCCCGTGAGGCCGGGGTGGTCCCGCCGGGTGGGGGTGTTTCGCCCGGGCCATCGGCCCAGGACAGAGGGTCTTTGCCGGTGGGGGCCGAGGCGGTCTCGCCAGGTGAGAAAGGTGTTTCGCCCGGGCCATCGGCCCAGGAAGGCGGGGCGCTGGCAGTAGGGGCCGGGGCGGTCAAGCCAGGTGAGAAAGGTGTTTCGCCCGGGCCATCGGCCCAGGATGGCGGGGCGCTGGCAGTAGGGGCCGAGGCGGTCCCGCCGGGTGAGAAAGGTGTTTCCTCAGGGCCATCGACCCAGGATGGCGGGGCGCTGGCAGTAGGGGCCGAGGCGGCACTGCCGGCTGAGGCCGCGACAGCCCTGCCCGAGGAGGAGGTTTCGCCCGGGCCATCGGTCCATGACAGTGAGGCGCTGCCGGATGAGGCCGAAGCGGTCCTGCCCGAGGAGGAGGTTGTTCCCCCCAGGTCCCCGGACGAGGACTTAGAGGCGTTGCTGGAAGCGGCCGAAGCGGCCATGCCCGAGAAGGAG
>JAZFUS010000192.1:0-3150 GCA_036447315.1 Dehalococcoidia bacterium | reverse complement strand
TCCTCGAAGTCATCGGCCGAGGCGATGCCCACCAGGTCGGCCCCCTGGGAACGGACAAACTGCTTGATCTCATCGGTCTGCATGCGGCACCTCCTGCGGGTTTACATGATTGTGAATGGCATCCCAAGCATAGCACAAGTGGGAGGTATTGTCTCCCGGCCCCGGGTGGTTTACATAAGGGGAGGGGCAGGTTCGGGGCGGTTCAGGCCAGCAGGTCCGCCAGGGCCCGGGCGTTGCTCACGGCGTTTCCGTGAAAGCGGAAATAGGCGAAATTGGCAGTCGCAACTCCGGGACAACTATCCGGGTGGGCCTCGCCGCCTTTAGCCCTCGTCGAGCTCGCAGTGGATCTCGCATATGTCGTCGCCCCGGGGTATGTACTTCTCCCCCCGGACCTTGAGTTTGGGATTGACGGTGCCGGCGATGGCCCGCTCCAGGCCGATGAACACCTGGGGGCAGAGATCTGGGTATACCCTCTTGTACTGGGCGGCCGCCGGACAGGAGGTGACCCGGACCACACCCTTGCCGGGGGAGACCTCGATAATCTCCGCCTCGATGCCGGTGGCCTGGCAGAGGAAGCGCTCCAGCTTGGCCCAGTCGCTGATGTCGCCGTCGCCCAGGCGGGCCCCCTCCTGCCGCGCCACGCTGGCCATGATGGGGCGGAAGGTCTTCTCCATGGCCTGCCTCAGGACCTCCAAACCCTCCTCGCCATAGGCCTCGCCGACGGCCCGGGCCAGGGTGGCGATTATGGCGGCGTCGCCATTGATGGTGCGATGAAGTCTCTCCTCCAGGGAAAGCTCGGCCATGATAGTCCTCCTGGGGTGAAGTCCAATCCGATTATCCCGGCCCCGGACCGGGATGTCAAATCCATTTTTCGCTTTTCGCTCAACCCAGGAACAGCCTGGCGCCCGAGGCTATGAAGTAAAGGCCCAGGCCGAGGAGAGTTAGGCCGCATCCCACCAGGACGGCCCGGTAGACGGCGTCGCTGATCACGTTCCTCCCGGTGGCCACGATGAGCGATACCAGGCTGAACCAGCCCAGGTCGGAGAGGATGTGGCCCCCGTAGAAGGATGATATCCCCAGGATGCCTGACTCCAGGGCCCAGAGGGTGTAGCCGGCGCCCACGGTGACCCACCACACAAACCAGTAGGGGTTGGACAGGCTTACAAGTGCCCCTTGCAACACCAGCCCCCCGCCCCGAACGGGGCCTGAGGGGACCCCCTGCCACACCAGCCCCCCGCCCTTAACCGGGCCTGAAGGAGCCTCCCGGGGCAGGTGCAGGTGATGCCTCTGCCTCAGTATATGCTGTCCCATCCAGATGAGGACCACCCCGCCGATAATCCCGATGCTCCCCACCACGGGCTTTTCCTGGAAGATTTCCCGCAGGCCCAGGGCCAGGGCGGCCACCAGGACGGCCTCGAGAATGGCGTGCCCCAGGACCAGCCGAGGCCCCGCCCAGAAACCCCGCCGGGCCGTCTGGCTGATGTTCAGCGCCAGGAGGGGCCCGGGCATCATGGCCCCGGAAAGTCCCACCAGGAAGGAGGTGCCGAATATGAGGGCCAGAGCGGTCGGGGCCATAGGGGCAGGTTACATCAGGGGCTCTCCCGGCGTCAAACCGCGCCATTGACGGCGCCGGGGGCAACTGATATGATGTGGACAAATAAAAAAGCAGGGGTGTCTGAACGCGAGGGAGGGCCTAACTGGAGGGCAAGCCGGTGCGATTCCGGCACAGTCCCGCTGCTGTGATTGGTGGCCGGTGGCCGCCATAAGTCAGAACGCCAGCCCCTGCTTCCCCCGGGCCTCCGCGGAGAGGGGGGGAAGCCTGACGTTATTCGATGGTAACCCCCTTGTTCTTCCCGAGCAAGGGGATTTCTTTTGTGGAGCTAAAGGAGGGACCCATATGAGCAGTTTGCTGGACCGGACCCTGGGGTCCATTTCGGAGCCCGATGCCGGGGCCATGAAGGCCGCCAGGGAACGGCAGGACGACCTGACCAAGCCCCAGGGGAGCCTGGGCCGCCTGGAGGATCTCTCCATCCAGGTGGCGGGTATCCGGGGGGAGGCCGTGCCCAGGATCGAGCACAAGGTTGTGGTGACCATGGCCGCGGACCACGGGGTGGCCGCCCAGGGCGTCAGCCTGTTCCCCTCCGACGTCACCCCTCAGATGGTGCTCAATTTCCTTCAGGGCGGGGCCGGCATCAATGTGCTGGCCCGCCACGGCGGCATCCGGGTGGTGGTGGTGGATATGGGGGTGGCGGGGGGGCTGGGGGTCCATCCCGGCCTGGTGTCCCGGCCCATGGGGCCGGGGACCGGGGACATCTCTCTGGGCCCGGCCATGGACCGGGCCGGCGCGCAGGCCTGCATCGAGGCCGGGATCGAGGTGGTGGAGGAGGAGGTGGGGCGGGGCCTGGATATCGTGGGCACCGGCGACATGGGTATCGCCAATACCACGTCGGCCAGCGCCATCTGTGCCGCCATGACCGGGGAGTCCGTGGCCCGGGTCACCGGGCGGGGCACGGGGATAGGGGACGAGCAGCTGGCCCACAAGGTGGAGGTGATCGAGCGGGCACTGGCGGTGAACAGGCCGGACCCCAAGGACCCCCTGGGGGTCCTGGCGGGGGTGGGCGGCTTCGAGATCGGGGGGCTGGCCGGGGTCATCCTGGGGGCGGCGGCCCACCACGTACCTGTGGTCATCGACGGCTTTATCTCGGGGGCGGCGGCCCTCATCGCCGACGGGCTCTCGCCCCGGGTCCTCCCCTATCTTATCGGCGCCCATGTCTCGGTGGAGATCGGGCACCGGGTCACTATGGACCACCTGGGGATCGAGCCCCTGCTCGACCTGAGGTTTCGGCTGGGCGAGGGCACCGGGGCCGCCCTGGGCATCTTTGTGGTGGAGGCGGCTACCAGGGTCCTGGCCGAGATGGCCACCTTCTCCGAGGCCGGGGTCTCCGAGGCAGAGGAAGAGCCCGAGGGCGGGACCGGGTAGGGCATGGGTTTCTTCGCGGCCCTGCGCTTTCTGACCCTTATCCCGTTACCCTTCCGGAGCCGGGTGGGGCCCCGGGAGATGGGCAAATCCCTGGGCTACTTCCCCCTGGTGGGGCTGGGCCTGGGGCTCTGGCTCTTCGGGCTGGACCGGCTCCTGGGTTCCGTCTTCCC
>JAZFUS010000191.1:0-2791 GCA_036447315.1 Dehalococcoidia bacterium | reverse complement strand
CCCTGCAACGGTGGGGGGGAGAGCCCTTTCTGGGCAGCCTGCCTTTCCTGCCCCACCCGGACCGGGAGAGCATCAAAGAGGCCGTGAGGGCGAACCTGAATCTGGAGCCGCTGTGGCAGTGGCTGGGGAGACGATAGAATGAACTACCAGGATTTGGCGGAGAGGTCCCTTCAGGGACTGCCCCTGGAACGGGAGCAGTGTTATTCGGTCCTGCGCTGCCCGCAGGAGGGGGTCCTGGAGCTTCTCCAGGCCGCCTTCAGGGTCAGGGAGAGGTATTTCGGGAGGACGGTTACCGTTCATCTTCTGGTCAACGCCAAGAGCGGCCTCTGCCCCGAGGACTGCGCCTATTGCTCCCAGTCCGCCGTTTCCCAGGCATCTATCAAGAAATACTCCCTGCTGGAGGAGGAGAAAATCCTCGAAGGGGCCTCAATCGCCAGGGCCAGCCAGGCCCGGAGATACTGCATAGTGACCAGCGGTCGTGCCCCCACCCCCCGGGAGCTTGACCATCTGTGCCGGATAATAGGCAGGATAAAGGCGGAGGTCGATATCGAAGTATGCGCCTCCCTGGGGCTGCTCACCGAAGAAGCGGCCCGGCGGCTCAAAGAAGCGGGAACGGACCGTTACAATCATAACCTCAATACCTCCGAGAATTTCTATCCTGAGATCTGCACCACCCATACCTACGCAGACCGGGTCCAGACCCTGGGGCACGCCAGGAAAGCGGGCATGAAGCTTTGCTGCGGGGCCCTCCTGGGGATGGGTGAGGGCGAGGACGACATCATCGACCTCGCCCTCCGCCTGCGGGAAGTGGGCGCCGACTCCATACCGGTCAACTTCCACCACCCCGTCCCGGGCACTCCCCTGGACAAGGTGAATTATCTGACGCCGCTGCGGTGTCTGGCCATATTGAGCCTGATGCGCTTCCTCAATCCCCGTACCGAAATAAGGGTGGCCGGAGGCCGGGAGTTCCATCTTCGCTCTTTACAACCCCTGGCCCTTTACCCGGCCAACTCCATTTTCATCTCCGGATATCTCACCACCGGTGGCCGGACGCCGCAGGAAGACTTTCAGATGCTGACCGATCTGGGTTTTACCGTGGACCGGGAGGCAGTGGACCAGATAGGGACAACCCTGTAGGGGCGGCGAAACCGAAGCAACCGGCGGGGGTCCACTTCAGGAACTGACCACCAACGACCCCCATACGCCCCTCATTCCCGGACCCCAAACTCACCCGTTTTCACTCTCGATTTGCGCCTTTTGACCCAACCCCCCTTGGGTTCCACCATGGACGCGGGCCTGCACCATAACACCCATAGATTGATACACCCCCTTTCGGAACAGCCCTCCAAAAGGAGTATTACGAAAGGATAACCCCGAAACGCTTTGAGCGGATGATGGCAAGAAGGGGAAACCGGTGTAAGTTGGGTATGTTCCGGAAAACGCGGAGCTCGGTAACAGCCCGCCCCGGACCCCGCGACATGAGTTTATAAAAGGGCCCGATGTCCATCCTGACGGTAAGGGTGAAGAAGACAGGGCGGGTCCGGGAAGACTCCGGAGGCTCCGGTCGGCGGCACGGCTCTTCAGGCGATACGAGATTGGGGGGGACCTTATGGACCAAACGAGGCCGAAGTCAGTAAGGGTCTATGTGATAGAGGAGCAGGAGGTATACAGGGAGGTATACAAGTCCGTCTTCTCGCCCTCCCGTCCGGGCTCACCCGTTGACCTGCTCGGGACCTCGGCCAACGGCAACACCGCCGCCCTCAAGAAGACACTTTCCCAGCTGAGTCCCGACGTGCTGCTGGTGGGCACCAAGTGGGTCGACAGGAAGCTTATCGAGGAACTGGAGCAGGTCCGCACGGACTTCCCCTCCATGGGGCTCGTCCTCCTGCTGGGGCTGTGTAACGCCGAAAACATCAAGCTTCTGCGAAACCTGGCCCTGATGGGGGGAGGGGGCATGGCCCTCTTCTTTAAACATACCCTCGACCAGATAGAGCAGCTGTGGGGGACCGTCCTGGCGGTTAGCCAGGGGCAGGTTATCCTGGCCCCCGAGCTGGTGACCCTTCTGTTCACCGAGAACAACAGCCACCAGTTCCTGAAACATCTCACCGCCCGGGAGTCGGAGATTTTGGGCCTGCTGGCCAAGGGCCACACGAACGCCGCCATCGCCGGGGCCCTGTGCATCGATATCAAGACCGTCTCCCATCACATAAACAACATGTACAGCAAGCTGAAGGCCGACGTGGACTTCGACGATAAGCATCCCCGGGTGAGCGTGGCCAGGTTTTACCTGGAAGCGGCGGGGGAATTGTTTTCCCCGGAGATGATGGCTGGAAAGCAGCTCTCGTCATATACCGGCCATTGGGCCGGAGCCTGAAGGCCGTAGCCCGATAGAACAGCCCTGCCGGGCCGCACTTGATATGGGGACAATGGGGCGTTTGGCCCCTGGGAAAAACGAAACCAAGGAGGAGGGCACATGTAGCCAGACCTTCGGACCTGATAGGGACAGGTACAACCCATTACCGGCACCACCAAGGGGGTGTCGGGTCCAAGCAAAAGGCTGAAAGGAGAGACAAAATGAGGCTGAGTGTCAAGGCAAAGCTAATTGGTGGGTTTTTGATCGTGGTAGCGCTGTTGCTGGCCGTCTTCGGCATATCCTACAACGGTCTCAACACCCTGGGCAAGGGGGCCGACAATATCAGTATGAGCGCGTCGCTCGACGACGCCGCCATGAAAATGGAGATAGCCCTCCTCCAGGGGATGGACGTGGAGTCCCGGGTACTGATCACGGGCT
>JAZFUS010000190.1:0-3023 GCA_036447315.1 Dehalococcoidia bacterium | reverse complement strand
GCCGCTCTTCCAACTGAGCTACACTCCTATGTTTCCCAAGTTGTTACAATCTTGAGGCTGACGCTGCCATCGTTGTGCCCGATCGGCCTGCGCTTTCCTCGAAATATGAGAGCCGATTCAAAGGAATTATAGTGGAATTCGGTATCATATTCAACATGCTCTCCCCATCCGGCATCGGGACACCCCCGGTCACGGCATGGCGATGTCGAACGTTGCCCATGGCGCTACAGTAACTTGACAGAGATAACCCCTTCAATCTAGAGTGCTCATACTTTCTTTGATGCCGGGGTATAGGAATAGGTGGGAAAACCCGTTATTTTTCTAAAACTCCGGCATCTCAGGAATGAGTAATGATGACAGGTAGGTAACGATGACCGCAAGTGTCTATCCGACGGGTACCACGATCTATGACCCCGAGAAATGCTGGAGCGGTTATACCATATTCCAGGCCAACGATGTGGGGGCCACTTTGATCGACATGAACGGCAATGTGGTCAATCAGTGGAAAGGGCTCCAGGGATTTCCCAATAAAATCCTACCCGGGGGCTTTGTAATGGGAAGTACCGGGGTAAGAAACCCCAAATACGGCTTCCAGGACCAGATAGACCTCATCCAGGTGGACTGGGATGGGAATATCCTGTGGGGATTCAACAGGTATGAACGTGTGAGGGACCCGCGCCAAAAGCCGGCATGGATGGCCAGACAACATCACGATTTCCAGAGAGAGGGTAACCCGGTGGGGTACTACGTCCCCGGCATGGAGCCCAAGGTCGCTGAAGGGAGCACGCTGATCGCCTGCCACAGGAACCTGAGGAACCCCGGGATAAGTGAGAAGCTGCTTTTGGATGACACCATCATCGAGGTAAACTGGGAGGGAAAGATTATATGGGAGTGGGTGTGCAGCGACCATTTCGAAGAGATGGGATTCGGCGAGGAGGCCAGGAATGCCCTGGCCCGCAATCCGAACATGAAGGAGGCCGGGGGAGGAATGGGAGACTGGATGCACATGAACTCTATGTCAGCCCTCGGGCCCAACAGGTGGTTCGACTCAGGAGACCAACGCTTTCATCCCGATAACATTATCTGGGGCGGCCGCGAGACCAATATCATGGCCATCACCGACAAAAGGACCGGCGGGATTGCCTGGCGGGTGGGTCCGGACTATACTGCTGACCCGGCTCTTCGGAGTTTGGGGCAGATCATCGGCCAGCATCACCCCCATATGGTCCCCAGGGGACTTCCCGGAGAGGGGAATATCCTGGTTTTCGATAACGGAGGATGGGCTGGCTATGGCGCCCCCAATCCGGGTGCTCCCACCGGTAACCGGAATGCCCTGAGGGATTTCTCCCGGGTATTGGAGTTCGACCCGGTGACGCTGGAGGTGGTCTGGGAATATAATGCCCGGGAAGCTGGATTTGTGGTACCCGCGGACGCCCCCAGGTTCTATAGCGGCTTTATCAGTTCCGCCCAGCGGCTGCCCAACGGGAATACTTTGATAACGGAGGGTGCCGGCGGCCGTATACTCGAGGTTACGCCTGACCATGAGATAGTCTGGGAGTACGTTAGTCCCTATTTCGGTAAGGGAAGGAACCAGAATAAGGTCTATCGTGCCTACAGGGCCCCTTACCAATGGGTTCCCCAGATCGAAAGGCCCGAGGAAAAGCCTGTGGTGCGTCTCGACAACAGCAAGTTCAGGGTTCCCGGCTCCTCACGGAGGAGGGCGCAAAAGGTTACGACCATCAAGAGGGGCCGCCGGGCGACCTTCGATTCCCAGCTGTGTGTCCCTCCCACTGGGGAGGAGTAGCGGCATCACCCCCAGGACCGGCCTGACCGCCGGGCCTAGCCCCAGGGAGAGGCGTAAACCGCCTCGATGTCGCTGACGACATCCACCACCGCGGGCCTGCCGGCGGCGAAGGCCCGCTCCAGGGCGCCCGGCAGCTCCCCGGGCTGCTCCACCCGTATACCGACACAGCCCATGGCTTCCGCCACCTGGGCGAAGTTTGTCTCGCCAAACACCCACATCTCGGGGGCTCTATCCTGCCGGCGTTCGCCATAGGCGGCATTTACCTGCTTTTGCACCTGGTTTAGCGAGTGGTTGTTGTTTACCAGGACGACGGTGTTGATACCGAAGCGGGCAGCGGTCTCCAGCTCGGACAGGTGGTAATAGAAGCCGCCGTCTCCAGTGAAACAGAGCACCGGCCGGTCGGGGAGGGCGCACTTTACCCCCAGGGAAGCGGGGAAGGCCCAACCCAGGGTACCACCGCACCGAATGTACCTCTGGCCACTGTGGTTTAAGTCCATCATGGTCCCGGTCCAGATCCCGGAATGTCCCGTGTCCGCCACCACCACGGCGTCGGGAGGCAGGGACTCCGTAAGCTCTTGGCAAATTCGCTCCGGCCGAATGGGCACGGCATCGGAGTCGCGCAGCGGCGCAACCTCGGCCCTCCACTCCCCCAGGAGCTGTTGTGCCCGCTGCACCCATTCTCCCCCCGGTTCCCGGCGCTCCAGCACCCGGATGAGGCTGCGCAGGGTCACCCTGGCGTCTCCCAGCAGGCTGGCCGCATTCGGATAGTTTCTGCCCAGCTCCGAGGGGTCGATGTCCAACTGGATGACGGGCGTTCCTTTGGGCGGGATCTTCCAATTGTTGGTGACCTGGCTACCGGCACGGCTGCCGATGAAGAACACCAGGTCCGCCTCAGCTACCACACGGTTGGCACACCAGCGGGAGTAGGTCCCCACCACGCCCACCGAAAGGGGGTGGTTGCCGGGGATCGACTCCTTTCCGTGGAGAGAGGTGGCCACCGGAATGGAAAGCATCTCCGCCAGCTCCACCACCTCCCGGTGCGCCTGGGAGGCTATCGCCCCGCCCCCCACCACAAGACCGGGCCTCCGGGCCCCGACCAGGACCCTGGCGGCCTCTATTATTTGCGCCTCCTCCGGCTGTGGGCGAAAGGCAGGGTATTGGCTGAACTGCTCCTCGACGATAAGCTCCAGGTCGCCCTCCTCTTCCGCCATCTGGCCGC
>JAZFUS010000189.1:0-2386 GCA_036447315.1 Dehalococcoidia bacterium | reverse complement strand
ATGGTCAGCCCCCAGCGCCAGGAGCATTTTGACGCCTTCTGCGATATCCTGGGTCCCCAGTGGACCCGGGACGAGAGGCACCGGGACTGGGCCTACGTGGAGGAGCACGCCGAGGAGCTACGGCCCCTGGCGGAGGGGATTTTACGGGGGCGCTCGAAGAACGAGCTTTATGCCGAGGCCAGGGCGAAGAAGCTGCCCCTGGCCCCCCAGTATACGCTGGACGAGGTGGTGAACTGCCGCCAGGGGGGGCACCGGGGCTTCTTTGCCGAGATCGACCACCCCCAGGCGGGAAAAATTCGGTATCCCACTGCCCCGTATAAACTTTCGGAGACACCCTGGCGGGCCCGCCGGCCGGCCCCGCTTCTGGGGGAGCACAACCATGAGGTCTACTGCGGGCGACTGGGTTATAGCCCCGACGACCTCATCCGGATGAAAGAGGCCGGGGTTATCTAGGGAGGTATATCATGGACGCCCAGGCCCCAGGTCCGCTGCCCATAAATCCGCTGCCCATAGATGCATTAGAAGGTATAAGGGTTATGGAGGTCTCCGTGGCCCAGGTGGGGCCCATGACCTGTGAGCTCCTGGCCTTTTTCGGGGCCGAGGTCATCAGGGTCGAGAGCCTGAAAAGGGTGGATGTCACCAGGACACAGCGGTACCTAGCCGATCAGAGTCCCCAGGGGCTGGACCGGATGCCCATGTTCAACAGCCTCAATCTCAACAAGCTCGGCATCCGGCTGGACATGAGCACTCCCCGGGGTATAGAGCTGGCCAGAGAGCTGGTAAAACAGAGCGATATCCTGGTGGAGAATTTCTCCGCCGGGGCCGTCGAGAGACTTGGCCTGGGCTATGAGGTGGTAAAGAAGCTCAAGCCGGACATCATCATGGCCTCCGCCTCGGGGAGCGGCAGCAGGGGGCCCGAGGCGGGGATGCTGGGTCTTGCCCCCATCTTTGTCTATCTCAGCGGGCTGGCCGAGATGGGCGGCTATCCCGATGGACCACCCTTCGAGGGCAGGTCCAGCGCCGATTCCATCAACGCCTACACCCTTTTCTTCGCTATCATGTCCGCCCTGTGGCATAAGCAGAGGACGGGCCGGGGGCAGTATATCGACTACTCCTCCCGGGAGGGCCTGGCCTGCATCATCGGCGACTCCCTCATGGACTTCACCATGAACGGAAGGGCCCGGAGCCGGAACGGGAATATGGATGAGGCCATGGCGCCCCATAACTGCTACCGCTGCCGGGGCGACGATAGCTGGGTGAGCATCGCGGTATCCTCTGAGGAGGAGTGGCTGTCCCTGTGCCGGGCGGTGGGTCATCCGGAGTGGGCCGGGCAGGAGAGGTTCGCCGACGCACCCGCCCGGTGGCGGAACCAGGAGGAGATTGACCGGCTGCTGGAGTCGTGGACGGTGGGCCACACCCCGTATGAGGTTATGGAAGCGCTGCAGCGGGTGGGGGTGGCGGCGGTCCCCAGTTTGACCGCCGCCGACATCTATACCGATCCCCACCTGGCCGAGAGAGGGCTTCTGGAGGTTGTCGACCACCCTGAGCTGGGGGCCGCTCCCGTCTTCGGCTGCCCCTGGAGGCTATCGGACTCTCCGGCGAGGATCAGCCGCCCCGGACCCCTGTTCGGGGAACACAACGAGTACGTCTTTGGTGAGCTCCTGGGCCTGAGCCGGGAGGAGGTCTCCCGGCTGGAGGGGGACAGGGTTATCTGGTAACGATAGGAAGGGTGGATACGGCAATGGCGCCGCCCCGGTGGCTCAGGTATATATGCTTTAGCCAGTTGGCGTCATCGGTGGCGGGATAGTCTGAGCGGATGTGGCTGGCCCGGGTCTCCTCCCGGGTGAGGGCGGCCCTGGCCACCATCTCGGCGGTCCTGAGCAGGTTGGCTGCCTCCAGGGCGGAGAAAACGTCATCCCCCGATAGATGGGGCACCGTTTCCTTCCTGAGTTTATCGAATTTGGCCAGGGCATCCCTGAGGGCCCCCCCGTTGCGGACAACGCCCACCTGCTCCCACATTATCTGCTGCACCGTTTCGCCGAGGGCCGCCGGGCTCTCTTTGCCCCCGATACCCTCGACCCTGGCCACTTCCGTCGCCACCTGGTCCGGGTCCACCTCCGCCCGGGAGGAGCTCCGGACCAGGGCGGCGGCGCTCCGGCCGGCATTGGCGCCGAAGACCTGGGTCTCCAGGAAGGCGTTTCCCTGCATCCTGTCGCCGCCATGGAGTCCGCCCGCTGACTCTCCGGCGGCGAAGAGGCCGGGGAGGGCGGTTTCCGCCCTCGGGCTTATGCGCACGCCCCCCAGGATACGCTGGAAATCCAGGATGATCTCCACCATCCCCTTATCGGCGAAGTCGCGGGCCAGGGCCATCTCCATTTCCGTCGGG
>JAZFUS010000188.1:0-7396 GCA_036447315.1 Dehalococcoidia bacterium | reverse complement strand
GCGGGGCTGGCGGCATTGCCCCATCTCCTCTTTGCCTTCCTCTTCACGCTGCACCTGTGGGACAGCCCGGTCTGGCTTGTGGTATTCTCCCTGGCCACCCTGGGCACGGCCGTCTTTGGATGGCGGCACGGAAAGCCCATGTGGGTCTTCCCCTGGCTGGGATACTCCATGCTGCCCCTGCTGGTGGCCGGGCTTTTTCTCCTCTTCCTACCCCCCTGGACCTACCTGGCCATTCTGGCCTATATACCGCTGTTCTGCTTCCTGGTGGGTGCCCTGACCATCCAGGCCATAAAGAGGGACTGGCTCTATGCGTCCCTGATGCTGCTGCCCCTCCCCATAGCCGGGGGATGGCTAATCGCCTTTCAGCTGCAGGGCGGCCTGGTAAATTATTTCGGGCAACACATCAACACCATGGAACCCTGGATCGCCCTGAGCTTTTTTACCCTGGCGCTGACCGCGGTCACTTTCGTCCGCTTCAGGCGGCGGCGCCTCAAGACGGGGGCCCTGCTTACCCCGGAGCTCATCATCCTGGTCCTGATGGCCCTGACCATGAAAAGCGTTCTCGGCTTCCTGGGGCTCCTGCTCCTGGCCGTCTTTGCCCTGGCCATCCTCCTCTCACCGGCCCTGATCGAGCGCAGGGTTCGCCGCGGTATAATGCGCGGTATAATGATTGAAGATGGTGCCGAAGCGGACCTCTCCTGAACGGGCCGCCTCTCATTCCAACTCCCGCATTTGGGCCCCATCATTTGGGCCCCCTGATTCGAGCCCACATTCCGGCCGGGCAAACATACTCCCGCTGCCGGCGAATCCGGAGACAACCCCATTTGAGCGTGGCGGTCCCGGCATCCATCTTTACTTTACAGGAAAGCCTCTGGCACCGAGGGCTCATTTCGTTTATAATTTAACCCAATGGATAATGGCCGGCGCGCTCTGGATGTGAAGAAACTCCGGGAAAGCCTGGGGCCCCTTCCCGAGGCCAGGGTCAACCCCCCCTTTATCGTGGTCAGCGGGCTGCCCGGCACTGGGAAATCGCATTTCTGCCGGCGCCTGATGGAGAGGTATCCCTTCTCCATGCTGGAGAGCGATGCCCTGCGTAAGGTCCTGTTTCCCTCGCCCACCTACAGCCCGCAGGAGAGCGGATACCTCTTTCAGGTCTGCCACCAGCTTATGGATGAGCTCCTGGGCGAGGGAATACCCCTTATTTTCGATGCTACCAACCTTTCGGAGCGCCACCGGGAGCATCTCTATCGCATCGCGGACCGCCGGAGGGCCCACCTGATTCTGATCAGGGTGGAGGCGCCGCGGGCTGTGGCGCGGCAGCGCCTGGAGGAACGGGAAGGGGGAAACGGGCCCGTGGTCCACTCCGAGGCCAACTGGAAGGTGTACCAGAGCATGAGGGGCTCTTTGCAGCCGATCCGCCGCCCTCACTTCGCCGTGGACACGTCCCGGGAAATAACCCCGGTCATTGACAGGGTCCTGCGCGAGGTGGGGAACTGATACGTCCAGGTATTCCGGATACCAAGGGGGTAAGATGAAAATCAAGGTCACCAGGGGCGACATAACCCAGCTCCGTGTGGATGCCATAATCGTCAATCTTTTCGAGGGTGCCCCCCAACCCGGCGGCGCCACCGCCGCTGTGGACCGCGCCCTGGACGGGGCCATCACCGGCCTCATGGCCAGGGGTGAGATCCGTGGCAAACTCAACGAGCTCAGTATCCTGCACACCCTGGGCAAGATGCGGCCCTCTCGGGTGGCGGTGGTGGGGCTGGGCAAGGTCGAGGATTTCAACACGGACCGGGTCAGAGGGGCCACCGCCGAGGCCTGCCGGGCCCTTTCCAAAACGGGCAGCCAAAAGGTAGCCACCGTGGCCCACGGGGCCGGGGTGGGGGGCATGGAGCCGGAAACGGCGTCCCAGGCGGTGGCCGAGGGCGGCCTCCTGGGCACCTACACGTTCCGCCGGCACCTGACCAAGCCCCCGGACCACAAGGGCCTCCAGGAACTCCGGATTGTCGAGAGCGATGCCTCGAAGGTCCCGGCCATGAAGAAAGGGTGCTCCCGGGGCCTGGTGATGGCCGAGGCCACCAACCTGGCCCGGGACCTGGTCAATGAGCCCTCCAACTTTATGACACCCACCGACCTGGCCGAAAGGGCCAGGAGCATGGCCGCGGCCGAGGGGCTGGAGTGCGAGGTCCTGGAGCCGGACCGGATAAAGGAGCTGGGCATGGGCGGGCTGCTGGGGGTGGCCCAGGGCAGCCACCAGCCTGCCAGGTTCATCATCCTCCGCTACCGGGGCAGGCGGGCGGCCAGGGGCACCCTGGGCATCATCGGCAAGGGGCTAACCTTCGACTCGGGGGGCATCTCCATAAAGCCCTCGGAGGGCATGGGAGATATGAAGGGGGACATGTCCGGCGCCGCCGCGGTCATAGCGGCCATGCAGGCCATAGCCCGCCTCAAGCCCCGGATAAACGTCACCGCCCTGGTGCCGGCCACGGAGAACCTGCCCGGCGGCGGGGCCTTCAAGCCCGGGGACGTCCTGCAGGCCATGAACGGCAAGACCATTGAGATCGCCAATACCGACGCCGAGGGCCGGCTTATCCTGGCCGATGCCCTGAGCTATGCCCGCAAGCTGAAGCTGTCCCCGCTGGTGGACGTGGCCACCCTCACCGGGGCCTGCCATGTCGCCCTGGGCAGCCTCTATTCCGGGGCCTTCAGCAACACTCCGGACCTCCTGGACAGGGTAGTGAAGGCCGGTGAGGCGGCCGGGGAGCGCCACTGGCCCATGCCCCTGCCCGAGGAATACAAGGAGCTGAACCGGAGCGACGTAGCCGATGTCAAGAATACGGGGGGACGCTATGGTGGGGCTATTACCGCGGCCCTCTTTCTGGCCGAGTTCAGCGAGGATACCCCCTGGGTCCATCTGGACATAGCCGGCACTTTCGACACGGACAAGGACCGCGGTTACCTGGTCAAGGGGGCCACGGGGGTTGGGGTGCGCAGCCTGGTGAATCTGGCCCTGTCCCTGGCCCGGGACAGAAAAGGAGGGTCGTCATGAAGGTTAAATACCTGGGACATTCTTCATTTTTCCTGGCCTCGCAGGGTGGGGTGAGCGTTATAACCGACCCCTATACCCCGGGGGGCGGCCTCAGCTATAAACCCATCACCATGGGGGCGGACATAGTCACCGTGACCCATGAGCACGGAGACCACAACAATGTTTCTTCCATCCCGGGAAACCCGCAGGTGGTCAGGGGAGCTATAAGCAAGGATGTTGCCGGGGTACACTTTGAGGGAACGGCTGCCTACCATGACAGCTCCGGGGGCAGGGAGCGGGGGACCAACATTATTTTCAGTTTCACCCTGGACGGTGTCGCCATCTGCTACCTGGGCGACCTGGGACACACCTTGAGTGAGCAGCAACTGGCCGCGCTAGGGAAGGTCGACCTGCTCCTGATCCCGGTGGGCGGCTTTTTTACCATCGATGCCGCCGAGGCCACCCAGGTATGCGATGCCCTCAAGCCCCGGGTGGTGGTCCCCATGCACTACAAGACCCCCAAATGCGACTTTCCCCTGGCCGGGTTGGATAAGTTCCTCGATGGAAAGTCCCGCGTGAGGAAGCCGCAGACCCCGGAGGTGGAGTTCAGGGCGGAGGACCTACCCGACCCCTATGAAGTGGTGGTCCTGCGGCCGACCCAGTAGACAGAGGGCCCGGTTCCCAGTTATAATATGGCGGAGACCGCGCAAAGATGACCCCCCCGCAAGCCTTAGAAACATCGACCCCCGCTGGAACCAGGCAGGTCATTCCCCCCTGCGAGATGGCCTGTCCCGCCGGAATCAGGGTCCGGGATTATGTGGCCCTAATCGCCCAGGGCCGCTTCCAGGAAGCTATAAGCCTCATCCGGAAGCGCATGCCCCTGGCCTCCGCCTGTGGCCGGATATGCTATCACCCCTGCGAGCAGGAGTGCAATCGGGGCCTGGTGGAAGAGCCCATCGGCATAATGCACCTCAAACGCTTCGCCTCGGACTTCGAGTTCTTTCATAATCCCCCACCACCGCCCCCTCCCCTGAAGACCAAGAAACAGAGGGTGGCCATTATCGGGGCCGGGCCCTGCGGCCTGACCGCGGCCCAGGACCTGGCCGGCGAGGGCTATCCGGTAGCACTATTCGAGGCCCTGGCGTTCGCCGGAGGCACCCTCCGGTTGGCTATAGCCCGCTACCGCCTGCCCCAGGCGCTGGTGGACTGGGATATCGAAATGGTCCTCTCCCAGGACATTGAACTGAAGACCAATACCGCCCTGGGCAGGGACCTGTCGCTCCCTGAGCTCCAGCAGGAGGGCTATGGAGCCATCCTGCTGGCTACCGGGGCCGACCGGAGCCGCAAGCTCTCCCGGCCCGAGGCGGGCATCTTCGCCGAGGGAGACATGGCCTTCGGCCATATGTGGACCGTGGAAGCCGTGGCGGCCGGCCACCGGGCGGCCCGGACCCTGTCGGAGCATCTGGCCGGGGGGCCCCCGGCCCCGGCGGGGCCGCTGCGGGAGGCCCGGAGGCCGGCGGAGGAGCTGGACAGCAGGGTGGTCAGGGGCCAGATAAGGATCAGGCCCCGGTCGACCATGCCCCTGTGGCAGAAGAGCGGGGAGGCCCTGGGCGTGGCCGAAATCGAGGTGGGCTACTCCGAGGAGATGGCCATCGCGGAGGCCCGCCGCTGCCTGTGCTGCGGCTCCGCGGAGATCGACCCCGAAACCTGTATTTCCTGCCTTACCTGCCTTCGCGTCTGCCCCTATGAGGTCCCCGTCATCGATGGCCAGGGCCTGGTGCGCATCAGGGAGGACCGGTGCCAGGCGTGCGGCATCTGCGTCGGCGAGTGCCCGGTGAAGGCCATCGCCTACACCATGCCCGGCCTCGAGGACCTGGTGCCCCAGATGGAGGCGGCCCTTCGAGAGAGGGACCCCCAGGCGCCCGCCGTTATCGCCCTCT
The DNA here is from genome assembly GCA_036447315.1 of Dehalococcoidia bacterium. GTDB lineage: Bacteria > Chloroflexota > Dehalococcoidia > JACVQG01 > JAZFUS01 > JAZFUS01. Next base: position 2,425 of record JAZFUS010000188.1, on the reverse strand, counting down.
ACTGCAGCTATGGCGCCCTGGACCCGTCCAGCGCTACCGAGTTCCATCGCAGCCTGCCCCCGTCCGTCATGCCCGTACCCGTGCCCTGCCTGGCCAAAATAGACGTGGCCCACCTGGTCAAGGCCTTCGAGCTGGGGGCCGACGGCGTGGTGGTGGCCGCCTGCACCGGGGAAGACTGCCAGTTCGACCGGGGCAGCCTCTGGGCCCAGCAGCGGGTGAACATAGCCAGGAGGGTCCTGGGCGAAATGGGCCTGGGCGAGGAGCGCCTGAGGATGCAGTCCCTATCGGCCCAGGGATTTGCGCAGTTCGGCTCGGACCTGGCGAAGACTATCGAGTCAATGGGAGAGCTGGGACCGAGTCCCATTAAGGCGAGGAGTTGACCAGTGATTAAAGCACAGCATAAACCCCTGGATAAAATCGTGGAGATGATCGCCGATTACCGGAAGGTCCTCATCCTGGGCTGTGAGACCTGCGTGGCGGTGTGCTTCGCCGGCGGGCGCAAAGAGGTGGAGCTCATGGCCTCCATGCTGCGCCTCACCAACGGCTCCGGCAAGGAGTTCCTGGAGGAGAGCGTCAAGCGGCAGTGCGAGCTGGAGTTCATAGATGAATTCAAAGAGCTGATCGAGGGCGCCGATGCCGTGGTGTCCATAGCCTGTGGCGTGGGCATGAATGTCATGGCGGAGCGCTTTCCCGACACCCCGGTCCTTCCCGGCAACAATACCGTCTTCATGGGGGCATCGCCGGAGCTGGGCAAGTTCGACGAGAGGTGCGTCGCCTGCGGCGATTGCGTCATCCACCTGACCGGGGGCCTGTGCCCCATTGCCCGCTGTGCCAAGCACCTGTTCAACGGCCCCTGTGGGGGCTCGGAGGGGGGCCGGTGCGAGATCTCCCAGGACGTCCCCTGCATCTGGCAGATGATCTATGACCGCCTCTCGCGCCTGGGACAGCTGGACAGCCTGGAGGAGATCCAGGGCGTCAGGGACTGGTGCACCAACGACGCCAGCGGTCCCCGCCAGTTTATTCGGGAGGACCTCCAGGTGGAGAGCCCGGTCAGCCCCTGAGGGGCGCGTGGGGGGAAGGGACTAAGCCATGAACGAAACCATGAACCAGGCAACCAATCTGAAGAAGGTCCTCGACGCCGGCCACTTCGCCGTCACCGCCGAGGTGGGACCGCCCAAGGGCACCAGCCCCGACGGGGTCCGCACCAAGGGGGAGATGCTCAAAGTGTGCGTCGACGCCATCAACGTCACCGATAACCAGACGGCCATCGTGCGCATGTCCAGCCTGGCGGGCTGTGCCCTCCTCAAGCAGGTGGGGGCCGAGCCGCTCATGCAGATCGTATGCCGGGACCGCAACCGCATCGCCATCCAGAGCGATGTCCTGGGAGCCGTGGCCCTGGGCGTGGGCAACTTCCTGTGCCTCTCCGGAGACCACCAGAAGTTCGGGAATCACCCCACGGCCAAGAATGTTTTCGACCTGGACTCCATCCAGCTCATCCAGACCCTGAAAATGATGCGGGACGAAAAGAAGTTCCTCTGCGGCGATGACATATCGGGCGAGATGCCCATATTCATCGGGGCCGCCGCCAACCCCTATGCCGACCCCTTCGAGTTCCGGGTGGTCAGGCTGGCCAAGAAAGTGAAGGCGGGGGCCGAGTTCATCCAGACCCAGGCGGTCTACGATGTGCCCAAGTTCGCCCGGTGGATGGAGATGGTCCGGGACCGGGGCCTGGACAAGCAGACCCACATCCTGGCGGGGGTTATCCCCATCCGCGCCGTGGGAATGGCCCGCTACATGCAGAGCTCCGTCCCCGGCATCTATATCCCTGCCGAGACCATCGCCCGCATGAAGGCGGCCCTGGACCGGGCCGGCGACGACAAAGAGCGCAAGGCCCAGTACCAGAAGGAAGAGGGGGTCAAGATCATGCTGGAGCTCATCGAGCAGGTCAAAAAAATCCCCGGCGTCCACGGGGTGCACATCATGGCCGTGGGCTGGGAGGACATAGTGCCGGTACTTACGGAGAAGGCGGGGCTTCTCCCCCGCCCCCAGGTCTAATTTTGTACGCTGACGCTCTCTTTCGAACGCTGACGCTCCTTAGTCTGAGTTGTTGCTGTAGCCTGGCGCTCTTTTTCGCCCGTTTTCGCCCGCTGACGCTCTCTTTCGAACGCTGACGCTCTTTAGGCTAAGTTTTTGCTGAAGCCTGGCGCTCTCTTTCGAACGCTGACGCTCCTTAGGCTAAACTCTTACGCCACATATTATGTAAACAGGCCTCCGCGGGGGGGCCCCTTCTTTTGTCTCCCGGCCCGCGGGACGTAACGGGCCCTGATTCTGTTTTACGAAAAACCCCCTGCTGGGGTCTTAGGGGTACCCCCCTGACTATCTTTTCCCCCTCTCCCTGGAGAGGGGGACCAAGGGGGTGAGGGAT
>JAZFUS010000187.1:0-3229 GCA_036447315.1 Dehalococcoidia bacterium | reverse complement strand
CGACCCCCGCCGGGGCAGGAGAGAGGTCAAGATATCCTCCCGGGGGCTACATTCCATCGCCTTTGGCACCCACTCCATAGACCTGGGGGCCGTGGAGCAACTGGTGGACGCCAGCCAGACCAGGGCCATAGGCGATGCCATCTACCGCGCCACCGGGTATATGGATGGGGAGAGGACCCTGGGGCAGATCGTCGACGCCCTGCTGAAGGACCTGGGGGATGGGGGCCTCGACGGGCTCGGCCCCGGGCCGGTGGGGGACCGCGCGGCATTCCGGGGACTGGAGCTGGCGGCGGCCATAAACCGGCTGAGGACCCTGGCCGTGCAGCAGGTGGGCCGGTGAGCTCGGGGGGGCGTTACCTGTTGTCCTCGATGCGTTCCAGGAATCCCTCGATACGGTCCTTGAGCTCCTCGGTGTCGATAAAAGAAGGGTCATTGGTGTCGATGTCCAACACCAGGCAGGGGACCCCCATCTGCAGGAGGGCATCTTTGATGGTGCGGATGGTGGCATTGGCCTGGCGGCAGCCTATGTGGGCCCAGAAGATGGCGCCATCGGCGGCAAAGTCCCGGGCATCCTCCCTTACCGCCTCCACCCATTTCTCTACCGGGGAGTAGCTGAGGTAGGAAACGGGGTCGGCCAGGCAGCGCTGGGCCAGGGTCTGCAGGGGGTTATCCCGTTTCCAGTCGATCTCACCCCAGTGATTGTTGGCCGGTTCCGAAACGATGTAGGCCCCAAACTCCCTCTCCATCCAGTCCAGAAGCTTCCAGTCGTGATTGGGGGGCAGAAACAGGGAGAGGAGGCGGAAGCGCTGCCGGGGGGAGCCCTCCCGGCCCTGAAGCGCCCTTTCCCGTAGGGAGTCCCGGACCGTTTCATAGAACTTCACCCCCTGGGGCTTCCCCTGCCAGTACCAGCGGATAAGGAAGAGCTGAAATCCCAGGCGGTTGTCCGCGGGGTAGGGGACGGCCTGCCTCAGCTCCGTGATCTCCCGGGCCACCTCCACCAGCCGCTGCGAGAGGCCGAGCACCTCCTCCAGGCGCTCCCTTCGGAGGGGGGTCCCCGTTACCCGGCCCAGGAAGTCGAACAGGTCCCCCATCTCCCCGGCCAGGTAGTCAAAGGATTCCTCGTCGAAATGGTAGGGGCAGTCGAAGTAGAAGCCCGGGGCGTTGTAGACGTGGGCCAGGAGCTCGCTGCTCTTGGCGTTGTTATCGCAGGACTCGTTGCTCCAGATGACGGCATCCACGGGTGGCGCCCAGCCCTGCAGGAACAGGGCGGCGACCAGCCGGTGGACGGAGCAGACCTCGGGCGCAATCCCGAAGGACTTGGCGGTGGAAAACATGCCCTCCTGTTCCCGGAGGACGGTGGCCAGGGTGCAGGATACCATGCTGATGTGGAAGGGCACCATGTCCATGGCATACATGATCTCGCAGGGCACCACGTCGGATTGGGTGGCCACGAGCTGGCCCCGCTCCCTGGCGGTGAGCAGGTTCTCCAGATAGCCGGACACCAGTTCATAATAGAGGCCGTCCCAGGGGGTTGTGGGCGTCCGGGCCCGGTAGGCGGCCATGGCCTGGAGCCCGCTCTGGACCTTCTCCAGGGGACCGGGGTTGTAGCTGCTTTGTTTCATACCGGTTTCCTCGGTCCGGGCGCCCCCACCGTCAACCCCACTCCGGGGTGGGGGGTGGCGCTTCTCTATCGGGCCTCCTCTGGCGAAACCAACAGGTGCCCCGGGTCGCTCTGGTGCCTGGGGAGGGCCAGGACGGGTATCATCCCCGCCAGGCCGGCCCCGATGGCCACCAGCGCCGTCGCGGTATAGCTGCCCGTGATGTCGAAAAGGTATCCTCCCAGCCATCCCCCCAGGGCCATCCCCAGGGTCGCTCCCGTCATCTGGTAGCCATAGATGGTGCTCAAGGGTGCCTGGACCCCGAAATACTGGCGGTTGAAGATGGGGAAGCCCACCATTTCGCCACCGTAGCCGATGCCGAAGAGGACGGCGAAGAGGTAGAATGCCCAGAGCGAATCGGCCCAAAGGAGGATGAATATGGGAGCGGTCTGGAGCAGCATGGCCAGACCCAGGGTGGTGCGGCTGCCCCTGGAGGCGGACAGCATGGACATGCCGAACCGGCTGCCTATGGAAACCGCGGAGGCAATGCTTATCATGAGGGCCGCCTCCAGGCCCGAAATGCCCTTGAAGATGGCCATGGACACCATGTGGGCCAGAAGTATGGAATGGCTTACGCAGCCCAGGTGGTGGACGGCAATCAAGGCCCAGAAGCTATAGGTGGCCCGGACCCGGGCAATGGTGACCGGTCCCGGGGGTGGTGCGGTGGTGGTGCGGGCCCCGTCCGTAAGGGAGACCGAGTCCCCAAGGGCGCTCAGGCCCATGTCCTGAGGGCGGTTACGCAGGAAAAAGGAGGCGCCCAGGATGATGGCGCCGGACCCTATGCCGATGACGGTGAAGGTCCTGGACCAACCGGCGGTATCGATGGCCCAGCGAAACAGGGGAGATAACACCACGGGCCCGAAGCCCACGGCGCTCCACATCAGCGCCGTGGCCAGCCCCATCTTGGCGGTGAACCAGCGGGTCAGGAGCACCGGGAGCAGGACGTTAAATGCCGATGTGCCCAGGCCGCCGAGGATCACCCCGTAGTAAACCTGGAACTGCCAGGGCTCCTGGATTGTGGCCGTGAGCAGCATGCCCGCGGTAACGGTCACGGCGCTGATGATGATGGTGCGCCGCGCGCCTATGGCGTCACCCAGCCAGCCGACGACAAAGGTCATGGGGGCCATGGTGAGGAAAGCAATGGTATAGGCCAGGGAGATGGACCCCCGGCTCCAGCCAAATTCGTCCTTCAAGGGGTCTATAAACACCCCGAAGCTGAGGCGGAGGCCGGACCGCAGGGCGGACAGTATCATAACACTGGCCAGGATAATCCAGTCATAGTGAATCCCTTTGATTTTTCCCGCGGCGGGCAGCGGCATGATGCCCTATTCTAGCACACTTGAGATTGAATGGCACTCACTATTGACAGGGCATCGCCGGGGGTGCTAGAGTTTCTATGTCCTCGCCGCCGCCTGTTTTAAGATGGGTGAGGCCAGCCTGATGTGGAGGGTAGTAACCGTGATTTCAATCAACGAGAAAAGCTGTGTCGGCTGTGGCATCTGCGTGGCCTACTGCCCCGAGGATGCCCTGAAGGTATGGGGCCTGGCCGAGTTGATTCCGGACAAGTGTAC
>JAZFUS010000186.1:0-3407 GCA_036447315.1 Dehalococcoidia bacterium | reverse complement strand
GGTGATGGTGACGGGCAGGGTGGACCCCGCGCAGGGAGACGTGGCTATCCGGGAGGGCAAGACCGATCTGATATGCGTGGCCCGCGGCCTCCTGGCGGATGCCGAGCTGCCCCGGAAATATGCCGAGGGCCGCCCGGAGGACGTGATGCCCTGCATCGCCTGCGGCGTCTGCAACGATTCCATCCGCTCCAGGAGTTCGGTCCAGTGCATGGTCAATCCCGCCCTGACTCAGGAGACGGAGCTGGCCATCACCCCCTCCTCCCAGCCCAAGAAGGTGCTGGTTATCGGCGGCGGGCCGGCGGGGATGGAGGCGGCCCGGGTGGCGGCCCTGCGCGGCCACAAGGTTACCCTCTGCGAGAAGGACGATAAGCTGGGGGGGCAGCTCAACCTGGCCGTTTTGCCGGTCTTCAAGGAGCCCCTGGTCTCCCTGCTGAGCCACATGACCACCCAGATGAAGAAGCTGGACATCAAGGTGGAATCCGGGAAGGCGGCAACCCCCGACCTGGTCAAGAGCCTGGGGCCCGAGGCCATTATCGTGGCCACCGGCGTGGAACCCTTCGACCCGTCCATCCCGGTGCGCGATGGCAAGCCTGTTGTCCAGGCGCAGGACGTGCTGACGGGCCAGGCCACGGTGGGGAACAACGTGGTTATCGTGGGGGGGGAGCTGGTGGGCTGCGAGACGGCGGAACACCTGGTCGACCAGGGGAAGAAGGTTACCGTGGTGCGCAGGGGCCCCGACATGGCCACCAAGGTCCGCCCGGCTACCCGGGTGATGCTCCTGGAGCGGCTGGGGCAAAAAGGGGTGACCCTGGTCCCCGGCGTGTCGACCTACGATGAGATCAACAAGGAGGGCCTGGTGCTTACCCAGGATGGCCAGCGCCGGGTCATTCCCGCCGACACCGTCGTCATAGCCGCGGGGTCCAAACCCAACACCGGGCTGCTGGAGGCGCTCAAGAAGGACTTCCCCAGGGTCGTGGCCGTGGGCGACCTGGTGGAGCCCAGGGATATTCAGGCAGCCATAAGCGAGGGCTACCGGGCCGGTCTCGAAGTATAAAAAGCCCGGTCCGGTCGGGCTCGCCGGGACCGCCGACAGGAGACGGGCAGACCGCCCTCCCCTGCCGGAAGCCGGCGCCCGCCATGCGGTACCACATCGCCGAACAACGACCGGGGGTTTGAAGATGGCCGTTAAGACTCTGATCACGCCTCAACTGATTGAGGAGTACACCTCGCAGGGGGCCTGGCTGAGCTATCCCCTCATCGACGAGTTCCTGGCGCGGGTGAAGGAACACCCGGACAAGACGGCCCTCATCGACCGGGGACAGCGGTTGAGCTACCGGGAGCTGGACGAGCGGTCGACCAGGCTGGCCGGCGGCCTTCTGAACATGGGACTCAAGCCGGGGGAGGTGGTGGCCTGCCAGCTCCCCAACTGGTGGGAATTCGTCGTGTGCTTCCTGGCCACCCACAGGGTAGGCCTGGTCCTCATACCCATGCTCCCCCATTACCGCCGCAAAGAGCTGGAGTATATCCTGAACCACACGGAGGCGGCGGGCATCATCGTGCCCACCCAGTTTGGGAACTTCGATTTCACGGCCATGGTCGAGGAGCTCCGCCCCAGCCTGCCCCAACTGCGCCATCATGTGGTGGTGGGAGACCCGGTCCCCCCGGGGGCGACCGCCTTCAGCGACCTGATGGCCCAGGACCCCCCCCCGGACCTGGACCGGCTCAAGCCCGACCCCAACGGGCTGAGCCTCATGGTCTTCACCTCGGGGACGGAGGCGGCCCCCAAAGCGGTGATGTGTACCGCCAACACCCTTTGGGCCTGCGGCTCCGGCCATATCAAAATGAAGGACATGGTCCCGGAGGATATCGTCTTCCCCGCCATACCCCTGACCCATTCGTTTGGCGTCTTCTACGGGATCATAGCCCCCCTGGTGGCGCTGGGGGCCACCTCGGTGCTCCGGGAGAGGTTCGACCCCGACACGGTGGCCCAGACCATGGTGGAGGAAAAGGTCACCCAGATGGGTTCGGCCCCGGCCATCCTCAAGGCCCTGGGGGACCTTCAGGACGTCGAGAAAATCGGTCTGCCGAAGGGCTGCATTATCGTCACGGGCGGCGCCGCCATACCCGCGCCCGTCGTGGAGAGGCTGATGGAGCTGGGCCTGCGGATCAGCAACGCCTACGGGGCATCGGAGGGGCTGCTGGTGGAGACGGGGCCGGACCACCCGCCGGCCATAACCGCCGAAACGGTGGGCACCCCCTACCCCTTCGCCACCCTGAAGATAGTCGACGAGAACGGCCGGGAGGTAAAGCAGGGGGAGACCGGCCTCATCGGCTTTCGCGGCCCCCAGAAGTTTGCCGGCTACTACCGGGACGAGGAGAGGACCAGGGCCGCGGTGGACGCCGACGGTTATGTCAATGCAGGCGACCTGGGCTATATCGATGACGAGGGGTGGCTGCGCATCGTGGGCCGCAAGAAGGAGATCATCATCCGGGGCGGGGAGAACATCAGCCCCCAGGAGATCGAGGACCTGCTTATCCCCCATCCCAAGCTGGCCGAGGTGGCCATTGTGAGCATGCCCGACCCCCGCATGGGGGAGAGGAGCTGCGCCTTCGTCATCCCCAAGCCCGGGGAAACGGTGGAGCTGGAGGACCTGACCTCATTCCTCCGGGGCAGTGTGGCCACCTTCAAGCTGCCGGAGAGGCTGGAGATAACCGGGGATATCCCCCGTACCGCCCTGGGCAAGATCATCCGCCACCTGCTCACCGCCCAGGTAACGGAAAAGCTGAAAACTGAAGGCAAAATTTAGGAGGCCCGGGCCTCCGGCCTCAGACGTACCCCATACTGAACCGGACCATGATGAAGATAATCAGGAACTGCATTACCGCCTGGCTGGCCACCACCTTGATATAGATGCCCATCAGCCGCTGGATCCGGGCGCCGTCGGGGTGTTCCTTCCGTATCTCGAAAAAGACCTTCAGATTTATGGGCAGCAGGATTCCCATTCCCTGGATGGTCATCAGGCCGGTTATCGCCAGGGCCGCCACCAGCCAGTAGATCTGCGGGGCGGGGCGCTGGAAAAGGCCAAGGTCCCGGGCCATGTAGAAGCCCGCCGTGGTGGTCACCGCCGCCACCGTGGGCATGTAGAACAGCATCCGGGGCATCAGCCGGACGATGATGGCCCGCCGCACCGGGAAGTCCACCTTGCGCATGATTGGCCCCAGGATAAAGCCCATAAAGATGTCCGTGCCCGTCCACAGGATGGCGGTGAACACGTGAACGTAGACGATGAACCACCTGACGTCGCCCATAATCTGAATTGCCACGATGAGCGCCGCGATGGGGACCACGATCCACCAGTTGTCCCGGAGTGAGATCCGCGCCACCTCCGGGGTAGCCGCTGCCGTCG
>JAZFUS010000185.1:0-2491 GCA_036447315.1 Dehalococcoidia bacterium | reverse complement strand
CCCGGAACTTCCAGGGGATGACCACCCCCACCGCCCGGGTATGGCCCAGGATATACTCCATCTCCCGGTCCCGGAGCAGGCGGTTGGCGGGCAGGAACAGGATGCCGGCCTTCTCGGTGGCCACCCGCAGGAGGCAGAGCTCCACGCAGTTGGGGAGCTGGGATACCAGCATGTCGTCCCGGTGGAAGCCCAGCTCCAGGAGCCCCAGGGCCAGGCGGTCGATCGCCTCCTTGGCCTGGGCCCAGGTGAGCCTTCGCTCCGGGTCGGCCACCGCCTCCCTCCCGGGGTGGTCCCGGGCGTTGCCGTCCCAGACATCGACCGGCGTAGTGGCCGTCCAGTAGCCCTTTTGCCGGTATTCCTCGACCAGCTCCGGGGTATAGCGGGTGGGTTCAGCCATGGTGTCGCGCTCTCCTTCCGTGGGGTACGTGTGCCCTATAGGGTACGTGTGCCCTGTGGGGTACCGGTGCCCTACAACATACCAGAGAGCGGCAGCGGCGGCAAGCGTGGCCGCGGCCCCTGGGGATGATGGCCGGCCATGCCCGGGCGTGGCAAACTCCTCGCCATGGGTGAAAAGCGCCTGAGACCGCGATCGACATAGCTCTATCTTTAACGGCCTGAAACGATGTGGGGGTACCGGTCATGGTTAGGGTTGCTGCTATCTAACTTTACGGCTGGACTGGTTTGGGCGGGGGAGGCATATCACCTTCGTTCTTGCCTGGTGCCGCGCTTAACGGGTTTTTGGAAGTTACTTGTATGCATTGGTTGAAATCGAAGAGCTTACTCCAATTGCTTTCCCTTCCGCATCCATGCCATACCAACTCTCACGATATGTAATTTCCCCATACTCTTGGAAATATAGTGTGGCTCCCGTCAAATCAAACTCGGTTTCCCACTCCAATCGGCCGTAAGCCCTCACAGTGAAACTCCCGACACGGTCCAGCAAATAATCTCTGCCATACGTCCATGTATTTCCCGTTTCAATGTGTTCTCTGACCAGGGCTGTAATATATATGTCAACGCCTCGTTCTTCCTGTAGAACTGTACGATAACGGAATCCATTTCCTGACCTTCCCAGTGGTGTTATCGTCATAGTGATTGATGGATTTACGTTCTGTAATTCTTCGATCTCCTGTTCCAGCGATGCGATAATATCATCTTTTTCAAACAGAAGTTGCTGTTGGTCCGAAGGTATCGACTGGTTGAAGCAACCGATTGCAACCAACGGAATAATAAGAATCAGAAAAGAAAGTTTCCTCACAAATCACCTCCGGACATGCCCTGCCCCCCCAGACTATATCACTTTGAAAGCCGGGATTCCAAGGAATGAAGCCGGTCGGACGGGCAAATCGCCCGTTATTCACCACAAAAGTCGCATACACGGGAAGCCCCGCGGCCTAAAATATAATTGTCGAAATAACTCCCGGGCTTCGGGAAAGGGGTGTACCATGTCCAACGAGCTGGAGGTAGTGAGACGGGTCATAAATGAGCATCACACGGTGAGGGACAGCATCAAGCTGGTGGGCGACCAGCTAACGGACCTGGAGGTCTTTATCGCCCTGCGGGCCACCGACTCGGAGTGGGTCCCGGAAAAACTGGATAACTTTCCGGAAAAGCTCAAGGGGCTGCAACGGAAAATGAGCGCGCTTCAGGAGGGCCTCATAAATCATTCGAAATTCGAGGAAGAGTGCCTGTGGCCGATACTGGGCGATCTACTCACGGAGGCGGTCCTGATCGAACACAGGGAATTGGGTAAAGAGGTCACCCGGGTCAAGTCAATGGTGGATGACAACAATTTTACGGGATTAAACTGGCGGGAGCAGGTGCAAAAACAGTGGCAGATCCGGGACGCGCTTCGTGACGTCCTGGCGCAGGCCGAGGGGCATGCCGCCAGGGAGGACGCGATTCTTTATATGGTGGAAAAAGCGCTCGAAGCCAGGGCCAAACAACCTCAGCAGGTCCCCGCCTGATCGAAACCGCCCCGGCCTCCCTGCCGGCGGGTATACCACGAGACGAAAATTTTCGGCTTCCGGCGGTCGAAATAGGGGCTGTGCCCGGGCAAAATTACCCCGCCCGCCCCGATCGATCATCCCGCCTGGGGAGTTCGAAGCTTGCTTTGACACGGGGCGCATTGCGTGATACTGTATCTTTAATACGGAGTGAGCCTTGAGCGGTCCCGTTACAGGGGGTGCTCCCGGCACGTAGCGGGCCGACGGCCCAGGGGCCCGGGGCTTTAACCTCGGAAAAGGTTCGAGATACAGCGGCCGGTCCCCGACCTGAAAGGAGGCCGACATGTCGAGAAGGCCAGGCGGTCCGGAACCCATTGACTGGGGGAAGCTGTTACCATCGGGATTAAGGCGCCGGGGCGGCTCCACCCCTTCCATGCCCAAGTTGAGCGGGTGGGTGTGGCTTATCCCGATTGGTATAGTGGCCATCATCTGGCTGCTCACGGGCATTTACACGGTAGGTCCCGGCTCCCAGGGAGTCGTCTGGC
>JAZFUS010000184.1:0-5311 GCA_036447315.1 Dehalococcoidia bacterium | reverse complement strand
TTCTTCGAGAGGTTCGACTTTCGCCGCACCGATGTCATGGATCTGCCCCGGAAGGTGTGGGGGGAGTGTCAGCGCTGCCCCAAGTTTCCCAACTGCGACGAAACAGCCCTGGTGCTCTCCCTGGGCGAGGGGACCTAGCTATCTTGGCCGAGGAGCGGGTAGTCTCCAGCCGGACCGTCTTTCAGGGCCAGGTGGTGGGGCTGCGGGTGGATGATGTGGAGCTGGCTTCGGGGGAGGTGACCACCCGGGAAGTGGTGGAGCACAGCGACGTCGTGGTCGTTGTCGCCCTGGACGGAGAGGACAACGTGCTGCTGGTGCGCCAGTACCGCCACGCGGTGGACCGGCAGCTTCTGGAGCTGCCCGCCGGGGGCATGGAGCCCGCCGAGAGCCCCGAGGACTGCGTCCGCCGCGAGATGCGGGAGGAGACCGGTTATCTCCCCCACCGGCTGGAGAGGCTGGGGGGCTACTTCTCCGCCCCCGGCTACTGCACCGAGTACCTCCACCTCTACCTGGCCACCGATCTTGAGCCCAGCCCCCTGGTGGCGGAGGATACCGGGTCCATCGAGCTGGTCCGCGTCCCCAGGGAGCGGGTGCTGGGGCTGGTGGCCTCGGGAGAGGTCTGCGATGCCAAGAGCGTGGCCGGGCTGCACATGGCCTTCTCCGCGCTCGAAAAGAGCTAGGCCGGGACCCTTCGGTACCGGGCCTTACCCTCCTCATACAGGTCCCCGCCGTGGATATCGTTCACCACAATGGCCGGCAGGTCCTCGACGGTGAGCTTACGGATGGCCTCGGTGCCCAGGTCTTCATAGGCCACCATCTCCACCGCCTTGATGGAGCGGGCGATGAGGGCCCCAGCCCCCCCGGTGGCGGCAAAGTAGATGGCCCTGTGCTTCTTTATGGCCCTCTTTACCTCGGGGGAGCGGGAGCCCTTGCCGATCATACCTTTCAGGCCGGCGGCCAGAAGCCGGGGGGTGAAGCTGTCCATGCGGCCGCTGGTGGTGGGCCCCGCCGACCCGATGACCCTGCCGGGCGGGGGTGGGGTGGGTCCCACGTAGTATATGGTCTGGCCCCGGGGGTCGAAGGGGAGCTCCTGCTTCCTGTTCAGGGCGTCGATGAGGCGCCCGTGAGCGGCGTCGCGGGCGGTATAGAGGGTGCCGCTGATCAGGACCTGGTCGCCCGCCCTGAGGCCGGCTATCGTTTCGTCGCTAAAGGGTGAGGTTATCTTTTGCATCGGGCCCTCCTCCGGGTTCACCAGAACTTGAGCCTCCGGGCCAGGGTTTTTCTCCGCAGCTTCCCGATGGCCTCGGTCTGGTTGATGTTCTTGGGACAGGCCTCCACGCAGTTGAAGATGGTGTGGCAGCGCCAGGCCCCGTCCTCCCGGTTCACGATCTGGAGGCGCTGGGGCCCCGCCTCGTCCCGGGAATCGGCCACAAAGCGGTAGACCTTGGTCAGGGCCGCCGGCCCCAGGTATTCCTTGTTGGCCCAGGTCAGGGGGCAGGCGGAGTGGCAGGAGGCGCACCAGATGCAGTCGGTGACCTCGTCCAGGGCCCGGCGGGCCTGGGGGCTCTGGTGGAATTCCCGCTCGGGGGCACTCTCTCCCGTCTCCAGATAGGGCATGACCGAGGTCATCTTGTCATAGAAGGCCGTCATATCCACCACCAGGTCCTTTATCACCGGGAGGTGGGGGAGGGGGGTTACGATGATCTCACCGCCCTTGAGGTTTTCGATGAGGGTCCGGCAGGCCAGCCCGTAGGCGCCGTTGATATACATGGCGCAGGAGCCGCACACCGCCCCCCGGCATGAGTAGCGAAAGGAAAGGGAGGGGTCCTGCTGCTCCAGGATGGCGAACAGGGCCTCCAGGACCGACATTTTCTCGGTCACCGCGACCTGATAGGTGTCGAAGTGGGGTTCGGGGTCGGCATCGGGGTCCAGGCGGAAAACCTTCAGGGTGGCTGTGGTCTCCTTCAATACTTTCTGGCCTCCGGCTTCCATTGGGTGATAGTCACATCCTTATATTCCAGGCGGGGCTCGGGGAGGGCGGAATGGGCCAGGGTGTGCTTGAGCCAGTGCTCATCGTCCCTCTGGGGGAAGTCCAGGCGATAGTGCGAGCCCCGGCTCTCCTCCCGGGCCAGCGCCCCCAGGGTTATGATCTCGGCCAGCTCCAGCTGCCCCTCCAGCTCCCAGGTCCGGATGAGGTCCAAGTTGAATCTCCTGCCCCCGTGGACGGGCCGGATGTGCCGGTACCGCTCCCGCAGCTCGCGGATTTTCTGAAGACCCCGGGCCATGGCCTCCCGGTCCCGAAAGATGCCCACATGCTCCATCATGGCCTCGCCCATCTCTTTCCGGATCCCGGAGGGGTCCTCCCGTCCGCCGCCCGAGGCCAGCGCCTCCAGCCGGGCGCGGGTGGCGGCCAGCGCCTCCTTCAGGTCGGCATTTCCCTCCCCCTGCGCCCCAACTTCCGAAGAGGCCCGCTCCCCGGCCCTTTTCCCGAAGAGCACAGTGTCCAGGAGCGAGTTGCCTCCCAGGCGGTTGGCCCCGTGGACGCTGACACAGGCGCACTCGCCGCAGGCAAAGAAACCCTTTACCCGGGTTTCCCCCCAGGAATTGGTCTCGATACCGCCCATGGTATAGTGCTGGGCGGGGAGGACGGGTATGGGCTGGTCTATGGGATCGACGCCGGCGAAGTCCATGGCTATGTCCCGGATACCGGGGAGCCTCTCCAGGATCTTCTCCCTTCCCAGGTGCCGGAGGTCGAGGTGGACATAGGCGTTATCGAAGCCCCGCCCCTCCTGGACCTCGGTGAGGATGGAGCGGGCCACGATGTCCCGGGGGGCCAGCTCCATGGCCGTGGGGGTATACCTTTCCATGAAACGCTCCCCCTGGGCGTTGAACAGAAATCCCCCTTCACCCCGGGCCCCCTCGGTGATGAGTATGTCGGTCCCATAGAGGGCGGTGGGGTGGAACTGGACGAACTCCAGGTCCTCCAGGGGGACCCCGGCCCGGTAGGCCACGGCCATGGGGGCGCCGGTGTTGATGATGGCGTTGGTGGAGTGGTTGTAGATGCGCCCCGCCCCGCCGGTGGCGAAGATCACCGCCCCGGCTCCGAAAGCCTCCAGCTCCCCGCTGGGCAGGTGATAGGCGATGACCCCCTGGCTGAACCCCTCCTTCACCACCAGGGACATGACCATCCACTCGCTGTACACGGGGATCCGGCGCTTGATGCTCTGCTCGTAGAGGGTATGGAGGAGGTAGTGCCCGGTCTTGTCGGCGGCGTAGCAGGTCCGGGGGAAGGCGCCGCCTCCAAAGGGGCGCTGGGCGATGAGTCCCTCCTCGATGCGGCTGAAGGGGACGCCCCAGTGTTCCAGCTCGTAGACGCGCTGGGGTGCTTCCCGGGCCATGATCTCCACGGCATCCTGGTCACCCAGGAAGTCGCTTCCCTTTATGGTGTCGGCGGCGTGGCGCTCCCAGCTGTCCTCCCGGCCCTCCGGGGCGTTGCCCAGGGCGGCATTGATCCCCCCCTGGGCCGCCCCGGAATGGGAGCGGATGGGATACACCATGGAGAGGATGGCGCAGTCCGCCCCCCTCTGGGAAGCCTCGATGGCGGCCCGGAGGCCGGCCAGCCCCCCGCCCACCACCAGGACCTGATGAAAGGGCATTTTCTTCTCCTATAAAAAGGCCACCAGGGCCAGGAACCCCAGGGCGAAGCCCGCCACACCCACCAGCACCAGCGACCAGGTCAGGCCCGCCCGGGCCCCGGGGCCGAGGCCGATATCGATAATTATGCCCCTGATTCCATAGAGGGCGTGGTAGAGGATGGTAGCCAGGAGCGCCAGGTCCAGGGCGACAAACCAGGGCGACGCCAGCCGGTCCCCCACCCGCTCAAAGGTGATCCTCTCCCCGATCACGGCGAAGTGGAGCACCCAGAGATGGATGCCCAGAAAGACGAGGATGAGGGCCGCGGCGAGCCGTTGGGCCAGCCACCCCCAGGCGCCGGCCTGGTCCATCTTTTTCTCTGCTTCCATTCTTTGCTCCCCACCGGCCTTTGGTCTCCGCCGGCCTTTGGTCTCCGCCGGCCTTTGGTCTCCGCCGAATTTCTTGAATACCCTAGGTCAGGGGTCGGCCCTGAATAAAGGGCATGGTAACGGCTATGGCCAGGGCCAAGGCCACGGCCCCCAGCCCCATGAGGCCCCAGAAGAGGGGCTTCTGCCTGCGGACCCCCACCCCCAGGTCGAAGAGGATGATGCGCACCCCGTTGAGCATATGGTACAGGATGGCGCCCAGCAGCAGAAGCTCCAGGGACAGGAAAACGGGGTTTTGAAACAGCTCCATTATCCGGTCGAAGGCCTGCCCGCCGCCCAGGGTATAGGAGATGACCACCACATGGGTCACACCGTAGAGGGCAATGACCACTCCGCTGATTCGATGTAACATCCAGGCCCAGGCCCCCACCGCCTGGTGGGCGGGCCACAGGTCCGAGTCCCGGGTCCGGCTATACCTGATTCGGTACAACGCCCTACTCCGGCCGTTCCACCAGCTCCAGCATCAGGCCCCCGGTGGTGTTGGGGTTGATGAAAGCCAGCCTGGAGGTGCGGCCCTGCACGGGCTTCTCGTCCACGGGCTTCATCCCGTGGGCCCCGAGCTCCCCGATGGTCCCCTCTATGTCCTTCACCTGCAGGGCTATGTGGTGCAGGGCGGGCAGCTTCTCCGGGGCGAAGGGGGAGAGGGAGCTCGGGCCCTTGATTTCGATGAGCTCCAGGAGCCTCACCCCGTCCCTGGTTACGAAGCTCAGGTTCATGTTGAAGGCGACGCTTTCCCTGACCTCTTCCACCTCAAGCCCCAGCTGGCCCCCCAGCAGCGCCAGCGTTTTCTGGATATCCGAAACAGCGATGGCCACGTGGTCCAGTCCTACCACTGACATGTCGTCCCTCCCTTTTTGTTTTTTGTATTGCGTGAGTGTTGGGAACTCAAGCCGATTCCATTCGGCGCCCGGGCATACCCACTCTCTATATCGGGCTTCCCCTCCCCAGTTGGTTTTGTCCCGCCCACCCGCCCTCGGGCCCTTCAGGTTGATGGCCCCGCCTCTTTTGTATTGCGTGAATAATGGGAGCTCGGGCAGGGCCCGTTCGGCGCCCAGGCATACCCACTCCCGATGCCGGGCTTCCCTGCCTGTTTTGTATTGCGCCCCCGTCTCCATCATCTATATGGTCGCCTCCCGGTGGCGGGCGCAGTGGCACTGAAGGTTGATGCCCACGGGCAGGCTGGCGATATGCGTGGGAAAGACCAGGGCGTGGACCGCCAGGGCGGTGGTCCG
>JAZFUS010000183.1:0-8314 GCA_036447315.1 Dehalococcoidia bacterium | reverse complement strand
CTGGCTGAAGGTGCAGGCCAGGACGAGGCGGTCCACCACCCGGGGGTAGTCGATGGCCAGCCTCTGGGCGATCATCCCCCCCATGGACATCCCCAGGATATGGGCCCGGTCCCACCCCAGGGCGTTCAGAAGATTGGCCGTGTCACCGGCCAGCATCTCGATGCTGTAGTCCATGGCGGGCTTATCGGTCCTGCCCACGCCCCGGTTGTCGAACACCAGGACCTGGTATTTGCGGGCGAACTCCTCCACCTGGTTGAACCAGAGCGCCCCCGGACAGGCCAGCCCCATTATCAGTACCAGGGGTTCCCCCTTACCTTGCACCTCGTAGTGCATATTTATGTCTCCGGCCTTTATGTAGGGCATGTCGGTCTCCTTGGCTGGCTTTGTCTCTATCCTGTGGCATCTTACCCCATGGCCCCCCCCTTAATCAAGGCCCGGATTGACACCCGGCGCCACCGGGGCCTACACTACGTTGGGCCCTGTTAAGGTCACGTTATTTTGAGGTTCGGTGAGCATGGCGGATGCCCTTAAGGAACTGCGGGCCCAGGTGGGCGAAGAGAGGGTTTTGGCCTCGGACGAGGACCTGATATGCTACGGCTATGACGGCAGCTGGCTGGAGGGGAGGCCCCGGGCTGTAGTCTGTCCCACCAGCACCCGGGAGGTCTCGCTGACGCTGGCCTGGGCCGGCCGGCAGGGGGTGGCGGTGGTGCCCCGGGGGGCGGGGACGGGCCTGGCGGGGGGCGCCGTTCCCTCGCCGGGGAGCATTGTGCTCTCCTTGAGCCGGATGAACCGCATCCTGGAGATTGACCAGGCCAATATGGTGGCGGTGGCCCAGGCGGGGGTGGTTACCGCCGATCTACAGGCCGAGGTGGAGCGCCAGGGCCTGTTCTATCCCCCCGACCCCGCCAGCTACCGGCAGTGCACCCTGGGGGGCAATGTGGCCACCGCCGCCAGCGGGGCCCGGGGCCTGAAGTACGGGGGCACCAGGGAATATGTGCTGGGGCTGGAGGTGGTCTTAAGTTCGGGGGAGGTTTTGCGCACCGGGGGCCGGGTCATCAAGAACGCCACGGGGTATAGCCTGACCCAGCTCTTCCTGGGCTCCGAGGGCACCCTGGGGGTGGTCACCGAGGTCGTCGTCAGGCTGCTCGCCCAGCCCCAGGCCCGGGGGATGGTGTCGGCGGCCTTCACCCGGATGGAGACGGCCACCGAGGCCGTTATCGGGCTCCTCCTGGCGGGGATCGTTCCGGCCGCCGTCGAGCTGATGGACCAGACCACCGTGTCCTGTGTGGAGGAATATCTCCACGGGGGGCTGCCCACCTGGGCCGGGGCCCTCATCATGGTCGAGGTGGATGGAGACAGTGAGGGGGTGGCCCGGGACCTGGGCCGGGTGCGGGGGCTTCTGGAGGAGAGCGGGGCCGGGGAGGTGGTGGTGGCGGATGGGGACCGGGACATGGACGCGCTCCGGGCAGCCCGGGCGGCGGTGGGCGCCGCCCTGGGGCGGATTCGCCCCGACCGGCTGGGCGAGGACGTCTCCGTTCCCCGGAGCGCCATCCCCGCCATGGTGCAGCGTATCTCGCAGGTGGCCTCGGACCACGACCTGCCCATCGCCCTTTTCGGCCATATCGGCGATGGCAACCTCCATCCCATTATCCTCTTCGACCGGCGGGACCCGGGGGAGGTGGCCCGGGTGGAGGCGGCCGCCCGGGAGATCTGCGGGGTGGCGGTCGAGTTGGGGGGTACCATCTCCGGTGAACATGGGGTGGGCCTGCTGAAGAGGGATTACCTGGAGATGGCCCTGGAGCCGGGGGTCATAGGCCTGATGAAGGAGATAAAAAAGGCCTTCGATCCCCACAACATCTTAAATCCCGGCAAGATATTCCCCGGGGACGACTCAAAGTAGCCTCCCTTTTACCCCCGCTCCCCGGCTATTGACAGCGGGCCGGGCCCGCCCCGATAATTTATCTTGGAGCGAGGGGGGGAGCGGGGGGAAAGAGACCGGAAACGAAAGGAGAAAGCATGTCTGAACAGCAGAAGATGCGCGAGAAGGAGCGAGAGCCCGAACCCACTCCTCCCGAGTGGGAGGTATTCCTCAAATACATGAGGAGCTGGAGGGACAGGGCGGAGACCGGCAGGGTCATAATCAAGGGCAAGCAGATACCCTATTCCCTTCTGGAACAGGGGTATCTGCGGAACCTGGTGGCTCCCACCACTGAGGATGCGGCCACCACCAACATGCGCATGTTTGTCCACATGATACCCACGCACTCCGGAAAACATACCCATCAGGGGGGATATTCCCTCTTCGTACTGGAGGGAGAGGGCTACACGATAGTTGACGGTGTCAGGCACGACTGGAAGGCGGGCGACCTCATTCTGCTCCCCATCAAGAAGGGGGGCTGCGAGCACCAGCACTTCAACAAAAATCCCGGGACGCCCGCCCGCTGGCTGGCCCTCAATCCCCGGCCCATGTGGGAGATGCTGGGCGCCTTTGTTAAGCAGCAGGAGGCGTCCCCCGCCTGGACGGAGGCCCACGGCGACGGGGTGGTCAAGGGCAGCTTCCGGGACGTACTGAACAGTTAGCTACAACGTTACAGAAGGAGAACGACATGACCCTCTGGGATGAACTAATCAAGATGCGCGATGAGCAGCGGGCGGACCTGAAGGGGGCCCGGGCCCTGGTCCGCTACGACGATCTGCCCTGGGAAACAAACCCGCAGGGCAAGATGCGCTGGTATATGCACCCGGCCATCAAGGATACCGCCCACCGGGAGCTGCTCTGCTACGTCCAGGATATTCCGCCGGGAAGCCGCTCCGGCAAGCTCCTGCACCAGGGTGGGGCCACCTTCTATGTCTGGAAGGGCAAGGGTTACTCCATCATTAACGATGTCAGGTATGATTGGGAGGAGGAGGATGTCATCCTGCTGCCCATAAGCGTGGATTGGGACAAGGGGGTAACCTACCAGCACTTCAATGGCGACAAGGACAATAACGTCCTGCTTATCTACTCCCGACCCAATGCCTATCATGCCCTGGGGGTGGACCTGGGGATAGGGATGGAGCAGATGGAGGACTGTCCAGAGTATAGTGCTTCTTAGGAAGCATCGGGCAAAAGCTTCACCGTGACCGTTCGGCGACGGGGGCCGTCGAACTCGCAGAGGTAGATACCCTGCCAGGTCCCCAGGCTGAGACGGCTCCCGTCGATGGGCACCACCTGTTGAGAGCCCATGAGGCTGGCCTTGATGTGGGCCGGGGAGTTACCCTCCCGGTGGCGGTAGTCCCCGTCCGGGGGTACCATCCGCTCCAGGTGCGCCAGGATGTCCCGGCCCACGTCGGGGTCGGCATTCTCGTTGATGGTGATGCCCGCTGTGGTGTGGGGCACCATGATGAAGCACAGGCCCCGGGATATTCCGGCATCAGCCACCAGGCCCTGGACCTGGTGGCTGATATCGCACAGCTCCTGCGGGGCTTTGGTGGCTACGGTGAAGGAGTGGAGCAAGGGCCTTTCACCTCCCCCGTCACCAGGACACGACCCGGTCGTTCTCGAATATCATCCTCACCATCGCCGGGTAGTCCACCAGGGGATACCTCTCCCCTCCCCCCCGGGCCTGCACATCGTCCCTCCCGGCCACCACCGGGGCGAAGTCCACGTCCCGGAGCACGCCGTCATGGAGCAGGAGCAGGCTGACCTGGTGCCCCTCTTGCTGCTGGGACCGGGCCACCTCCAGGGGCCGGGCATCATCCTGGTCTCGAACGATGTGAAGGATCTTCATAAGCTGATGCCTAAAAGGCGATGACCGCCTGGGCCCCGGTTATCTCGGAGACCACCTCTTGGCTGTCTATAACCTCGATGTCCTTTCTTACCCGGTCCCGGTCTATCCCGTACCTTTCCAGGGACTGGCTCTCCACCACCACCCTGGCCTTGAGCAGGGGCAGGGTATCTAAGTGTTTCTTGATGTCCCCTCCGCCGATAACCTCCGGGGAGAGGGGCACGGCGAGCCAGGCGGCGGCATCGAGCAGGACCACCGTCAAATCGAGGTCGGCCACGGTCAGGCCCACGCTCTGCCGGAGGGCCTCGGCGCCCATGATGGTGTTCAAGGGGGAGCGCCGGACGAGCATCACCACCCTCTTTTTGCTCTCAGCCAAAGACTATCACCCTGTCCGCCTCCTGGACCATCTCCGCCCAGTCCTGCTGGCCGCCGAAGAGGACACCCTCCGGCCTCTCCACCTTGCCCACTCCCCACTCATAGCAGTTGTGAGCACAGGCCACCAGCTCGGCCCCCCCCAGGGCCAGGTCCTTCATGGAGTCGAGAAGAAAGACCCCGTCGTCCATGAAGAATATGCCCACCCCGTGCCCCTGCTCCCGGGCGGCTTCGGTGAGCTTGCGTACGGTGCGGGCGTCCTGGGAGCCCACGCCTGAGGTTAGTAGAATTGCCAGCTTCATTTTTACCTGCTGTACTTCTAGATGTAGAGGGTTATCTCGGACCCGGAGGCCTCATTGATATAATATGCCGCCCCCACGATGTCGTCCACCTCATCGATGAGGTCTTCCCGTTTGAGGTCCATGATGGCCATGGGGTTATCGCAGACCAGGAACTTGACCCCCAGGTCCCGGGCATCGGCCATCATCTCCGGTACGGACTGGATATTCTGAGCCTTCATCCGGCGGCGCATCAGGAAGCCACCCAGGCCCAGGAGGTTGAATTTGGACAGGGGGAGCTTGCCGGCGCCGCCCCGGGTGAAGAAGCTCAGGAACCGGGGGAAGAGGCCGCTCCCCACCCACCGTGCCTCCTTCCGCCTGACGACGTTCACCCCCCAGCAGCTGAAGAACATGGTCACCTCCATTCCGGAGGCGGCGGCGGCATTGGCGATGGTGAAGGCGGAGCACGCCCGGTCCAGTTCGTTGGAGAAAACCACGATGGAAGCCTTACCCGACATGGCGAAGCGCCCTACCCCTGCTTTCTAACGTGGAACTTGAAATGTCCCGACGTTTCCTCTTCGTCCAAGAACTCGTTCCCCGTCTTTTGGCACCAGGCGGGGACATCCTTTTTGGCCACGGGGTCGGTGACCAGGAGCTCCAGCACCTGCCCCGGCCCCATCCTCCTCATGGCCTTGGCCATCTCCACGATGGGCCGGGGGCAGCGCATCCCGCTGCAGTCCAGCACCAGGTCCGGTGTCATCAGAAGGTCACCGAGGCGTGGTGGGTTTCTATCTCCCTGACCATCTGGGAGGGGGTGATGATATCGACCCCTTTTACCAGGTCATCCCGGAGCAGTCCCCGCCGGGTCTGTGAGCCGGCCAGGGCCAGGATGCGCCCGCCCAGGTCCAGGAAATCCTCGATGTAGTTGATATTGTTGGGGAGGCCCAGGGCGGTGGGGTCCTGGTCCCGGGCGGCAAAGTAGACCCCGTCATCGAGCAGGAGCAGCGTGGCCCCCGCCTCCTCGGCCAGCAGGGCGTTGCCCACCTGGATGGCGCTGAAGCCGTCATCGTGGTGGCCGTAGGTGCCCCGGGTGAGCATGATCAGGGTCTTGTCCGATGGCTCTCCGGCCTCCTCGGGGCTGCGCCCCTTCAGCTTGCTGAGGTCGATGGTACAGGTATCGCCGCAGTCCTCGGCCTCGGGCTCTGTCTCGGGCAATTCAGCCATGGCTTTTCCTCCTCTCTATCCGGTAAAGGTGAGCACCCGGTCCGAGCTGTGCAGCCACTCGGTGAAGTCGAAGAGGCCCACCAGGGGGATCCCCTCGATGACATCGCCGCTGACCACATCCCGGGCGTCGGCGCAGCGGTTGCATACCTTCACGTTGACCCCCAGGGCCAGGGCGTCCCGCAGCCGCTGGCCCACGTTGGCAAAGGGCTTCTGGGCCTTGATATGGGGTGCCCAGACCCCGTCCACATACAGGTACAGGTTCACCCCGTATCCCTTTTCCCTGGCTTTGATGGCCACCTTCAGGGCCAGGTCGGCATACTCCGAAACGAAGGGTCCCCGGTTGAGCAATATGGTAAGGGTCTTATCCATGACCACCATCCTAAAAAACGACGACCTTGTCCCATTCCTCCATGACCAGGTCCACCAGCCGGTCATAGGGGTCCGGGGCGATGGATATCCCCTCCACCAGCCGCTCGGGGCCGAGCCCCGCGGCCTCCAGGTGCTCGCCGCTGACCGTGACCTGTCCCCCGCCGCGCAGGAAGTCATTCAGTTTCCCGGCCAGGGCCCCCGGCAGCCCCCTTTTGGCCGTCCACACCCCATCGCTGAGGAGGAAGAGGCCCACCCGGTCGTCCATCTCCAGGGCGCTGAGGGCCACGTCCAGGGCATTTTCACCGTCCTCGCCGCTCTGGGGCCCCTTGGTGAGGATTATGCCCAGGCTGGCGGGGGCGGCGTTTTCGATAAGCTTCGCGATCTCCTCGGCGCTGGGTATCCCCTCCACCAGCGTCCGGCGGTTGACCACCAGGGCGGGGGCCAGCTCCACCCCCCGCTCCTCGGCCTCGGGGGAGGTGAGGGGAAGGAACTTTAACTCGATGTCCTTGTCCAGGTTGGAGGCCACCACCTGGGCGGCATTGGCGGAGAGGGCCAGGCAGTTCTTGCCCGCCGGTGAATTGCGGAACACCTCCAGCAGTATCTTCACGGGGCGCACTCCATTCCGCCGAGCCTCAGCTCTTTCCTGATCCCGGCCAGGTCTCCTTCATCGGGGGGGAAGGGGAAGTCCCGGAACGGCTGCCCCGGCCGGTAGCTGCCGAAGGGGCGGGTGCAGACCGATTGGCCTCCCCCGTCGGGGCAGCCCCCGGTGAGAAAGGGCAGTCCCGAGGCTATGGCTGTCTCCACCACCCCGGGCTCCGCCCCCAGGCGGCCTATGCCGCCCCGCCCGTCGAAACCAACGGTTTCCGCCTCCACCTCTCCCCTCTCCATGAGATATTTCACCAGCTGAAGCCTGCGGAACCGCGCTAGGGAGGGCCTTCTTCTCCGGGCCATCGCCGACCCGGGCTCGGGGTAGAAGGAGAAGAGATAGGCCGAGACCTGTATCTCCCGGAGCCGGTGGAACAGCCCGACCAGCTCCCGGTCGGTCTCTCCGATGCCCACCACGATATGGGCGTTCACCCGGAAGGGACCGAAGACCTCCCGGGCCATCTGAAGGGTCTCCCAGTATTGTTCCCAGGAGAGGGGGCTTCGCACCCCTTTCCCCCGGGTGCGCTCGAAGACCCTGGGGCTGGCGGCGTCCAGCCCGATGCCCACCATGTCCGCCCCCGATTCCCGGAGCTTCTCCATTCGCTCCCGGTCGAAGCCACTGGGGGATATCAGCACCGATACCGGGATGTCCACCCGCTCCCGCAGGCGGCGGATCACATCGATGGTATCCCCGTAGGCCCGGGGGTGGAGCACCATGGAGAGGCACACCCGGCGGACCTCCTCCCGGTATCTGGCCAGCCTGTCCAGGATTTCCTCCATGGACAGGAGGGGCCACTCCACCCGGATGAAGGACCGCTCCCTGTTATCGCCGGGCCGCTCCCGGGCCAGGCCGCAGTAGGCGCAGTTGGCCCGGCACCCCTCGTCATAGGTCAGGAGAAGGTTAACACAGTGCAGCTTGATATCGCGGTAGAACCGCCCCCCCCGGGCCCCCAGGACCATGGCGGCGGCCAGGCTGGTCTGCAAGTACTCGGGGCTGGACTGTGTCGGCGCCTCCAGGACCTGTCTCATGCCGCCGCCCCCACCCCCTGTGCCCGGGCATCGGCCACCGCCTCCATGATGCAGCGGGCCAGCATGTCCGGCTCCAGGCCCAGGATGTAGCTCCCCGGCACGGAGAGCTCGGCCTCCACGACCCGGCGGACGGCCTCCCTGTCGGCGGGGGCCCACCGGAGGCCGGCCTCGATGTTATTGATGGTGCTGGGGGTCGCGAAAAAATCCCCGGTGATGACGGCGCCCTTGATGACGGCCTCGCCGGCCATGGCCACCCCGACCCTGACCAGCCCGCCCCGGGTCCGTTTCAGGCTGCCGCCCTCCAGGTCGGGCACGGGCGTCTCCTGGTATATCCACTCCCGGGTCAGGTATTTCTCCCTCTCCAGGTCCCCGATGCCGTCCAGCTCGTCCCCAATAAAGGGCTGTTCTCGGAGCACGGCGCCGAAGGCGGCCGCGAACCCCTTCTTAAACCTCTCCCGCGCCTCCGATGTGCCCACCCGGCGCCCCAGCTCCCGCTGGACCGTGGTGTGCCGTTCCTCCAGGGACCGGACGCTCTGGCCGCCGTGCTTCTCCCCGGGGATATTGAGCAGAGAGAGCATAAGCTCGACATCGAAATCGATCATGATCGAGGCGTGAAAGAGGAGGGCCCCC
>JAZFUS010000182.1:0-3236 GCA_036447315.1 Dehalococcoidia bacterium | reverse complement strand
GAAGGCGCCATGCCCAGAAAGCGGACAGCCACAGCACCCCGGACCCCACCAGAAGGGGCGCCTCATAGCTCTGCAGGGCTTCGAAGGCCCGCCCGCCCAGATAGGGGCCGGCGGAGGAACCCACCTGGTGCAGGACAAAGGTGAGCCCCAGCATTCTCCCCGCGATACCGGCACCGAAGATCTCGTAGATCAACGTTTGGGTAACGGTGATGGTGACAAAAATGGGGAGGCCGGCCATAAAGCTGGCAAAATAGAAGCTACTCTCCCCGGAAACGGCTTCAGCCAGCAGAAAAAAGCCGACACCTCGCAGGAAGTACCCCCCCATCAGGGCGGGATACCGTCCAAAGCGGTCCGATATATAACCCCCCAGAATGGCCCCGATGGTCCCCCCTACCCCCACCAGCCCCAGGGCATTGGCCCCTACTTGAGGGGAGAAACCGTACCACAGTCCGATGGCCGGCAGGTGGCCGTGGAGGAAGAGGCCGCTGGTGCCGCACCCAAAATAGGCCAGGAGCATCAGCCAGTAGGCCCGGGTCTTTATGGCCCAGCGTACCTCGGCATTCAGAAACATGCCTCCCCTGGAGGTCGAAGCGGGATCGGTCCCCTTACTTTGGGGTGGCTCCCGCAGGAAAAAATAGGCCAGGGGCAGGGCCACCAGGATCATAACCGCGGCCAGAAACAGCCAGGCCGGTCGCCAGCCAAAGTTTTCGGCCACATAGGAGGTAAGGGGGGCGAAGACGATGCTGCCCATGGGGATGCCCGCCAGGGCAAAACCGATGGCCTTGCCCCGCTGCTTTTCACCAAACCAGCGGCTTATGAGGACGGAAAAGGCGGCCACGGCCAGGCCGCTGGAGGCGCCGCCCACGAACAGGCTGTAGCCTACGATAAGCTGCCACATGTTCTGGGCGCTGGCCGCAGCCGCAAATCCCACAGCGATGAGGACCACCGAAGGCAAGATGACCCGCCGCGGCCCATGGGCGTCCATGTAGGCACCGGCGAAGGGCTGGAGTACGCCCCACACCAACATACTCACCGATAGGGGAAGAACCCCCACAGAACGGCTGATATTGAAGGTTTCCTCCAGGGGGCCCACGAAGACACCGAAGGACATGCGGGCGCCGCTGGCGACAAAAGCCACCAGGGCCGCCATGACCAGAACGAGCCAGGGATTCACATTTCCCCCCGATGTGCCATGCTTGCGCCTCCCGATACGGGACAGGACAGCAACCCCTGAATGGTGACCTGCTCCACCGAGACCGTGCTATTATAACCCCAAGTTGGTTGGAATGTCTTGCCCCGGTGGTGGGCGTGACACATACCCGTCCCGGTCAACCTCAGATGAAAGGTATGGTGTATAATCGGGGACAACCTTCGGCCGGATGGGGAGTGAAATTGAGGCTGGACCTGCATACCCATTGCTATGAGGCCACGGGCTTCGCCAGGCCGACGGTGGCGACCGTGGAGAAGATAGTGGCCCGGATAAAGGCCGGGGGGCTGGATGGAATCGCCATAACCGACCATCATAACTCCTCGTTTGGCTATGAAGTGCGGGATATGGTGGACAGGTTTTTCCCCGGTGCCGTTTTGATCATACCCGGGCAGGAGATCGAGGAAGGCTCCATGGAGATCGTCGAGCTGTATCTGCCCTGCGACGCCACCTTCAGGTTTGTGGCCCACCCCGGATACCCCGGCCAGCCGGATATCGGTGGCCGGCGGCTGCATGGCATCGAGATCGAAAACGGGGGGCACAACTGGCACATAGACAGGCAGAAAGTCGGGGAGACGGCCGAGGCGGCCGGCCTGCTGCTGCTGTCGAATAGCGATGCCCATTACCTGGAGGACATCGGCCGGTTCTATAACGATATCACCGTCGAGGAGCTGTGCCGGCGGGCCGGTGCCGGGGGGCGGCAGGTGCCACGTTGAAACGGCGGGCCGGGCCGAGGTAAACTTAAAATATATGGGGATATGTCTAGGGGAGGGAAACATGGTCAGATTCAACGGCGTCAACCACCTGGCAATGGCCACCGGGGACATGGACGGCACTATCCGTTTCTGGAGGGACCTGCTCGGCATGCGGCTGGTGGCGGGAATCGGCCAGCCGGGTTTCAGACACTACTTCTTCCAGATCTCCGATAGCGACCTGATCGCCTTTTTTGAGTGGCCGGGCGTGGAACCAGTGCCCCGTAAAGAACACGGCAGGCCGGTCAAGGGCCCCTTCGTTTTCGACCATGTCTCCTTTGGAGTGGAAACAGAGGATGAGCTGTGGGAGCTGAAGGACAGACTGGGGGCCGCGGGATTTTACGTTTCCGACATGATCGATCACGGGTTTATCCACTCCATCTATGCCCACGACCCGAATGGTATTCCCATAGAGTTTTCCTCAAACGTCGAGGGAATTGATATCCGGAAGAGGCCCCGGGTAAGGGACCAGTCACCGTCTTCCATAACGCAGGAGGGTGCGGAGCCACAGGTGGATAAGTGGCCCGGCGTGGAAAGGCCGACTCCCCCGTCGGAACGAGTGGTTTACCCCGGTGTCGGGAGCAAGTATTTGTCCGGTAACAAGGGTCCTTGAAGTAAAAGGAGTTTTGCCCTAGACCTTCAGCAAACGCTGGAGGTTCTTGGTTGTGGTGGTCCCCAGCTCGTCCACGGTGGTCTCCCGCCAGGAGGCTATCAATTCGGCGACCCGGATGACCCGGGCCGGACCCAGGGCCGGGCTGTCCGCGGTGGCCCCGGTCGCCCCATCTGTTTCCAGCAGGAGCTTATCCTGGGGGATGCTCTTCACCAGTGGCTGCAGATGCTCGCCCTCGGGCTGGAGGACGATCCGGCCGATGGACACGTAGAAGCCCAGGTCCAACCATTCCTTCAATTCCTCCGGGCCGGAGTTGAACCCGTGGATGGCGCCGCCGGGCAGGCTCTCCCCCTGCATGGCCTCCATCGTTTCTTTGTGGTAGCCCCGGTCGTGGATCATGACGGGCAGGCCGGACTCCCGGGATAGCCTGAACTGCTGGCTGAGGGCCTGAAGCTGGACATCTATGGGGGCCGGAGAACGGGGAGCGTCCAGACCCAGCTCGCTGAGGGCGACTACTTTGGGCTGCCGGGCCAGAGCCAGGAAGCCCTGATAGGTATCCTCATCTATGGTGGTGGCCACCCAGGGGTGGAGACCTATGGCCGCATAGACCTCTTTCTCGGTGGCCGCCAGTTGCGCCGTCTTGCCCGAATTGGGAAGGTCGAAGCTG
>JAZFUS010000181.1:0-3181 GCA_036447315.1 Dehalococcoidia bacterium | reverse complement strand
TGAGTTTTTTGGTAGCGCATACCGGATTCGAACCGGTGATCTCCGCCTTGAGAGGGCGGTGTCCTGGGCCGCTAGACGAATGCGCCGCATGTATGGCTGGGGAACTAGGATTCGAACCTAGGCTTGCTGATCCAGAATCAGCCGTCCTACCACTAGACGATTCCCCATCCGGAATAACATAACATATTATAACGAAGAATTTGCTGTGTTTCAAGGGGCCGGACCTGCCTTGACGCCCTCGAGCCTCGGGGGCTATGCTGAGGGTATGGACGTCGAGCAGTTTACCCTGGAGGTGGACGGTATCCCCCTGGCCGCCGAGTTTTGTAAGCCCCACCCTACCCAAGAGGGGCAGGCGGCACCCGGCCTGGTCCTGTGCCACGGCATCCCCGCCGGCCCTCCCGACCCCGCCAACCGGGGCTACGCGCTTCTCGCCGAGAGGTTCTGCGACGCCGGGTTCGCGACCCTGATTTTCAATTTCCGGGGGGCGGGCTTGAGCGGCGGTGACTTCGATATCCTGGGCTGGACCCGGGACCTGGCCGGTGTCCTCGACTATCTGTTCGACCGGCCGGAGGTGGACAGGTCGCGCTTTCTGCTCATGGGCTCCAGCGCCGGCGCCGCCGTCTCGGTCTATGCCGCCGCCCGGGACAGGCGGGTCACGGGCCTGGCCTGTTTCGCCTGCCCCGCCGAGTTCTCGCTGGTGGGGAACCCGGCCGACGCCCGGAGGATGCTGGACCACAGCCGGGAGGTGGGCAGCTTCCGCAGCCCCGGCTTCCCTCCTTCGGTGGAGGACTGGGTGGCGGGCTTCGGGGAGGTGAGTCCCCTGCGATGGGTAGACCGGATCGCCCCCCGGCCCCTGCTCCTGGTCCACGGCGATGAGGACGATGTGGTGAACGTGTCCCAGGCCCGGGCCCTGCATGAAAAGGCGGGGGAGCCGAAGGAGCTGGTTATCCTTCCCGGGGCCGGGCACAGGCTTCGCCAGGAGCCCCGGGCGGTGGACGTGGCCTTCGGCTGGCTCAAGGGGCAGGCGGGTCTGGAAGAGTAGGCTCCCCGGGGCGGGGGGTTTACGGAAACAGAAAAGCTCTAGTAGGCGTAGAGCCTGCCGTAGGGCCGCAGGTACATGGGAAAGAGCTTGAGGAAGCCCTCTTTCAGGATATCCTCGGCGCTGCCGCCGAAGTGGGCCGTGTATTCCCTGACCAGGGTGTCCAGCAGGGCCAGGTCATTTTCGTCGGGGCTGACGGTGCCCACCTCCTTGCCCAGCTGGTGGGGGCTGACCTTTCCCCGGAGGAAAATGGTCCCCCCGTGGATGCCGGTGCCGATGAAGCTGGCCTGGTGGGACTCCCCCTTTTTCAGGTTGAGGCCCAGGAGCACCAGGACGCCGCCGGCCATGTATTCCCCCATGAAGTCCTGGGCCGTGCCGCCGATGACGATCACCGGCTTCTTCTCCCCATACTCCTTCATGTGGATGCCGGCCCGGTAGCCCACATCGTCCCGGACGAAGATTTTACCGCCCCGGGCGGAGAGGCCCACTATGTCCCCGGCGTGGCCGTGGACGACGATCTGCCCCTCGTTCATGGTGTTGCCGCAGCCGTCCTGGGCGTTGCCGTGGACCACGATGCGCGGCCCATTCATGAAGCTCCCCAGGTCGTTGCCCGGCGTGCCGTGGATATCGATCTCCACCGGCCCGTCCAGGTCGGTGCCGATGTATCTCTGCCCGCAGATGTTGCGCAGCTCGATCTTCATGGTCCCGGCGCCCACGGCCTCCCGGAGCCGGGCGTTCAGGTCCCGGTAGTAAACGCCCCGGGCATCGATGCTGAGCTTTTTGACCGTGCCACCCCTAGGCCCCGGCATGTTTCACCCCCAGGATCTCCAGCTCGGTGTCGCTGAGGCCTATCCCCCGCAGGTGGAGGCGGTTGCCCCGGAGGCTTTCGATGGCGTTTATGCCCATGCCTCCCAGCATGTCCTCGATCTCCAGGCTCCAGGCCCGCAGGAGGTTGGACAGGCGCTGGGCGCCGATCTCCGGGTTGATCCTCTTGGTGAGGACGGGGTCCGAGGTGCAGATGCCCCAGGTGCACTTGCCGGTGTGGCACTGCTGGCACAGCCGGCAGCCCAGGGCCACCAGGGCCGCCGTTCCGATATAGACGGCATCGGCGCCCAGGGCGATGGCCTTGATGACGTCTCCGGAGCTCCTGATGCCGCCGGCCACCACCACCGAGGCCCGGTTGCGGATACCCTCCTGGCGCAGGCGGGTGTCCACCGAGGCGATGGCCAGCTCGATGGGGATGCCCACGTTGTCCCGGATGATCTTGGGGGTGGCCCCGGTGGAGCCCCGGAGGCCATCCAGGGCGATGATGTCGGCCCCGGCGCGCACCATGCCCGAGGCGATGGCCGCCGAGTTGTGGACGGCGGCTATCTTTACCGATACGGGCTTGGTGTAGTTGGTGGCCTCCTTCAGGGCAAAGATGAGCTGGGACAGGTCCTCGATGGAGTAGATGTCGTGCTGGGGGGCGGGGGAGAGGGCGTCGGTGCCCTCGGGGATCATTCTGGTCAGGGCCACCTCGGCGCTTACCTTCTCCCCGGGGAGGTGGCCGCCGATTCCCGGCTTGGCCCCCTGCCCGATCTTGATCTCCAGGATCCGGGCCACGTCCAGGTACTTGCTTTCGACCCCGAATCTCCCCGAGGCCACCTGGCAGATGGTGTTGTTGCCATATTTGTAGAGGGTGTGGTGCAGTCCGCCCTCCCCGGTGTTGAACATGGTCCCCATGGCCGTCGCGGCCCGGGCCAGGGACTCGTGCACGTTGAGGCTTATCGCCCCATAGGACATGGCGCTGAACATGATGGGGATCTCGATGGGGACCTGGGGGGCCAGCTTGGTCTTTAACGACACTGGGGAGCTGGAGAGATCGACCTCCAGCCTGTCGGGCTTGCTCCCCAGGTAGGTGCGCAGCTCCATGGGCTCCCACAGGGGGTCGATGGAGGGGTTGGTGACCTGGCTGGCGTTGAGCACCAGGTGGTCCCAGTAGATGCGCTGGCCCTTATCGTTGCCCATGCCGGTGAGGATCATGCCCCCGGTCTCCGCCTGCAGGATGATGTCCTCTATGACCTCGGGCCGCCAGTTGACGTTGTCCCTATACTCCAGAGGGTTTTTCCTCACGTTCAAAGCCCCGGTGGGGCAGAAGGTGAC
>JAZFUS010000180.1:0-8362 GCA_036447315.1 Dehalococcoidia bacterium | reverse complement strand
GGTGGCGGCGGTGGCCACCCCGTGCTGCCCGGCCCCGGTCTCGGCCACCACCCGTTTTTTGCCCATGCGCCGGGCGAGGAGCCCCTGGCCCAGGGTGTTGTTTATCTTGTGGGCCCCGGTGTGGGCCAGGTCCTCCCTTTTGAGCAGGATGGTGGCCCCTCCCCGGGCCTCCGATAGCCTTCGGGCGGGGTAGAGGGGGGTGGGGCGGCCGATAAAGCCCCGGCACAGGGAATCATATTCCTCCCGGAAGGCGGGGTCTTTTTTGGCCTCCCCGTAGGCGTCGACCAGTTCACGCAGGGCGGGCACCAGGGTCTCCGGGACGAACTCGCCGCCATAGGCGCCGAAATATCCTTTTTCGTCAGGCAGGGTCAATTCTGTCCTCTGTTCACGATTGTTGTTTTTTGAGCGGGGCGGGACTAAACGAGGGGTGAGAGCAACATGGTCTGCTCCCTCCCCGGCCCCACGGAGATGAGGCTAATGGGGCAGCCCGCCAGCTCTTCCAGCCTTTTCACATAGGCCCGGGCCCGAGGCGGGAGGTCTTCAAAGCGGCGAATGGAGGAGGTATCGGTTTCCCAGCCGGGCAGTTCCTCCAGGACCGGCTGGCACCGGGACAGGGTGGAGGAGCTTGCCGGAAAGCCGTCCAGGGGCTCTCCATCCAGTGTGTATCCCGTGCAGACGTGGATCCGGGGCAGGATGTCCAGGACGTCCAGGCGGGTCAGGGCCAACCCGGTAAAGCCGTTGATGCGGCAGCTGTACCGTGCGGCCACGCCATCGAACCAGCCGCAGCGCCGGGGCCTGCCGGTGGTGGCGCCGTACTCCTGGGCCCGCTCCCGGATGAGTTCCCCTATCTCGTCCTTGAGCTCGGTGGGCATGGGCCCGCTCCCCACCCGGGTGCAGTAGGCCTTGAAAACGCCCACAATGCTGTCGATCCGGCGCGGGCTCAGGCCGATCCCGACGCAGGCCCCGCCGGCCATGGGGGAGGATGAGGTTACGTAGGGATAGGTCCCGAAGTCTATGTCCAGGAGGGTTCCCTGAGCCCCTTCCAGGATCACCAGGTCACCCTTTTCCAGGGCCTCTTCCGCCATCTGGTCTACATCCCGGAGGAAGGGGGCCAGGCGCCGCCCGTATTCGCAGTACTGGTCATAGATGTCCTCCAGGACCAGGGCCGGGGCCCCATAGACCTTGGTCAGCAGCTGGTTCTTATGGTCGAGGACGAAACGGAGCCGGTCAAGGAAGTCCTTTTTTTGCAGCAGTTCACCGGCGCGGATCCCCAGGCGGGCCGTCTTGTCCACATAGGCGGGACCCACGCCCCGCCGGGTGGTGCCCAGGGCGCCTTCCCCCCGGGCGTCCTCCTCGATACCATCGAGAAGGGTATGATAGGGCATGATGATATGGGCTCGATTGCTGATGACGAGACGGGAGGTATCCACCCCTCGCTTGTTCAGGTGGTCTATCTCCTCCAGAAGGCTTCCCGGGTCGATAACCACACCGTTGCCGATGAGGCAGTTTACTCCGGGATAGAAGATCCCCGAGGGAACCAGGTGAAGCGCGAACTCGCCCTTGTCATTGACCACCGTATGCCCGGCGTTGTTCCCCCCCGAGAACCTGATCACCATAGAGGCTTTTTGGGCGGCGTAGTCCACCACCTTGCCCTTGCCCTCGTCTCCCCACTGACCGCCGATTATGGCCATTGCTGGCATAGCTCACTCCGTTGTTTCCGGTTTCCCCGGTCCCGAAAGACCCGTGCTATAGTATGCCACGGGACAGCCGTGACGTCAAAAATCAGTCCCTTTGTTTCCTGTCGATTTGCCGGAGGTGGAGAAAACGCTGGGCCGCGGTAGCCAACCCGAACACGGCGATGACCGCCAGGGCGATGAGGACCTGATTCAGGAAGAGCCCCAGGGCCAGCACCAGGACCCGCAGCTCCCGGGTAAGGAAGCCCACCTTACACTCCAGGCCCAGCCCCTCGCCCCGGGCTTTGATATAGCTGACCATGACCGATGCCACCAGGGCGGCATTGACCAGGAGGACCCCCCGCGCCGAGCCCTGTCCGGTGTAGAACAGCAGGAGCCCAAAGAAAACCACCGACTCCGACAGCCGGTCCAGGGTGGAATCGAGGAGGGCCCCCATGCGGCTGGACTGGTCCCGGGCCCGGGCCAGGGCGCCGTCCAGCATATCGAACATACCGGCCAGGAGCAGCAGGCCTCCCCCCAGGGGGAAAAGGCCCTTCGCCAGCGCCGCCGCCGTCCCCAGGCCTATCCCCAGGCCTATCCAGGTCAGGAGGTCGGGAGAGATGGAGGTCCTGGCCAGAAGGCGGGCCGGCGGCCCCGCGAGGCGGTGTGAAACTGTGCGTCGGACCTCAGAAAACTTCAAAACTCAAACCGGTGTCAGTGTGGGGACGGGCCGCTCTGAACCACTCAGCTTCTCCAGATAGAACTCCGCCGACATCCGGGCAATTTTCTCCCAGCTGTATTCCTGGGCCCTGTGCCGGCCCCGGGCCCCCATCTCCCTCCCCAGGTCCCTGTCGATCAGAAGGCGGCGCAGGGCTTGAGTCAGCGCCTCCTCCTCCCTGGGGGGAAAGAGCAGCCCCTCGACATCATGGGTCACCAGCTGGCGGTAGCCCTCGTTCCGGGAGGCAATAACCGGCCGGCCCGAGGCCATGGCCTCCAGCAGCACTATGCCGAAGCTCTCCTCCCCGGTGGCCGGGGCACAGAAAATGTCGGCGGAGGCGTAGTAGCCGGGCAATTCATCATAGGGTACAAGTCCGGCGAATACGACATCTTCCAGCCCACGCTCCCTCACGTGCTTTTCGTATCCATTTAGATGTTTGGTCCCCGGGCCGACTATGATCAGGCGGATATCGGGCAGCTCCCTCTTGAGCCGCCCATAGGCGCCCAGGAGATATTCCAGACCCTTTCGTTTTTCCAGGCGGCCCACGAAGAGGATATTCTGCTTCCCGTCCCGGAACTCCTCCCGGGGGGCTGCCTGGGGGGAAAAGAGCTCCAGGTCAACACCGTTGGGGATTATACGGTAGTCGCCGGGGAAGTGCCGGCTGACAAATCCCATGGCGGCCGGGGACACGGCAACCCGGCCGTGGAGCTTCCGGACCCATCTACCGAGGAGATGCTTGGACAACCCGTAGCCGCGGGGCGTGTTGTGACAGGCGTGGAAGGTGCCGATATTGATCTCCCGCGACTGGCGCAGCACTGTGAGGGGAAGCATGGGAGTCAGGGGTTCGTGAAGGTTGATGACATCGAAGTTCTCCCTCTCCAGAATGGCCTTCACCGGGGAACTTAGCCTCAGGGAGAGGGTGATGCGGGCCATGGAGCCGCCGGAGGGAATCGGTATGGGCCTGCCCAGGGAGATGAGATTGGGGTTATCATAGGCGGGCCCCCGCGAACACGGGGCGATGATTTTGACCTCGTGCCCCATCCTGGTGAGGTTTCGCTCCATGTGGAAGATATGAACACTGACCCCTCCGGGATAGGCAAAATCATAGGGAGAGACCAGAGCGACTTTCATACCCAGAGCCGTCTAAAGGGATACCACTGGTCGGGGTGATTACTGAGTATGTTCTCCAGGTCCCGGACAATGGCCTGGGTCAGGGACCTGACGTCATCGGCGAAATTGCCGCTGGCTTTGAAGGTGACCTGCTTGTCCAGGAACACCCGGAGGTCGGGATCGTGCGTCC
This sequence comes from Dehalococcoidia bacterium, assembly GCA_036447315.1. Classification (GTDB taxonomy): domain Bacteria; phylum Chloroflexota; class Dehalococcoidia; order JACVQG01; family JAZFUS01; genus JAZFUS01. The sequence goes on along the minus strand of JAZFUS010000180.1, from coordinate 4,671 downwards.
TGACGATGCTGCCCGTTATCACGGCGGCCCCCGTTTTCAGCGCCAGGGTGGCCGCCCCGGCGTTCACCAGGATCGGCTCCTCGAAGAACTCCACCGCTACCCCATTTTGGGAGGGGGGGCGGTCGATGAGCAGGACCAGGACTTCGTTCCGGCGCAGGGCCTGGAGGATACCCCGCGCCCGCCTCTGGCGGGAGGAAGGTATTACCCTAACCCTCTCCCGGGCGCGCAGTCTCTCCACGAATTTGTTGAGCTTGGTTGCCCGGAAGCTGTCCACTATGATATTCAGGGTGTAGCCCCGGGAGCTGAGGGCCGCCACGGCCATGTCCCAACTGGCCTGGTGGAGCCCCACCAGGATCACCCCCCTTCCCCCCTCCAGGGCCCTATCCATGTTCTCCCAGCCGCTGATGGAGACCTTGGCCTCCACCTCCTCCCCCCCGATCCGGGATATGCGGCCGAAATCCACCATGGACTGGCTGAAATTACGCAGGGCCCTGCGGGCCGTGGACCGTACCTCACCCTTGCTGGCCCTGGGGCCCAGAACATGGGTTATGTTCTCCTTCAGGGTGCTCCTGGCCCGGGGCCAGGTAAGGTACATGACCTCCCCCACCAGGGAGGCTATTTTGTAGCTGATCCCGGGGGGGATCCGGCCAATGAGAAAAATGGTGAGGATGGCCAGGTAGTAACGGATCACGTCCCTGCCCCGTTTATGAACTCCTCAACCATGCGGTGGGCCTCATCGTCGGAGTACTGAACGGGGGGCGATTTCATGAAATAGGCCGAAGGGCCCTCCAGGGCTCCCTTAATCTCCCGGTCCAGCGCCAGCTTGCAGCACCGAATGGCATCTATGACCACCCCCGCCGAATTGGGGCTGTCCCAGACCTCCATCTTGAGCTCGATATTCAGAGGCACGTTGCCGAAGGTGGTCCCCTCCAGGCGCATGTAGCACCATTTGCGGTCGCCGAGCCAGGGCACATAGTCACTGGGGCCGACGTGGATATCTCCCGGGGCCAGGTCATAATCGAGCTGGGAGGTGACCGCATTGGTTTTGGAGATCTTTTTGGATTCCAGGCGCTCCCGCTCCAGCATGTTGTAGAAATCGGTGTTGCCGCCGAAGTTGAGCTGATAGGTCCGCTCCAGCTTCACTCCCCGCTCCCGGGAGAGGCGGGTCAGTACCCGGTGGGTGATGGTAGCCCCCACCTGGGATTTGATGTCGTCGCCGATGGCCGGCAGCCCCTTTTCGGCGAACCGGTTCTGCCAGTATTTCTCGCGGGCGATAAAAACCGGCATGCAGTTGATGAAAGCACAGCCGGCGGCCAGGATCTGCTCCACATACCACTTGGTGGCCTCTTCGCTGCCCACGGGCAGGTAGTTGATCACCACATCGGTTTTGGTATCCCTGAGGATCTTCTCGATGTTGGCCGTGGAGCCGGGGGCCTTGGTGATCATCTCGGACAGGTACTTCCCCAGGCCGTCATGGGTCATGCCCCTGTCCACCTTCACCCCCAGGGGCGGGACATCACTGAATTTGATGGTGTTGTTGGGTGTGGAAAAGATGGCTTCGGACAGGTCCTTGCCCACCTTGTTCTTGTCGATGTCAAAGGCGGCCACAAAGTTGATGTCCTTTATGTGATAGCCGCCCAGGTCGACGTGCATGAGGCCGGGGACGAATTGTTTTTTGTCGGCATCCTGGTAGAATTGCACGCCCTGGATCAGGGACGATGCGCAGTTGCCTACGCCTATAACCGCTACATTTATGTTGGTCAACTTTTCTCCTCTTCTCTAGTGTGGTGAGTGATGTTTGCCCGAGGACCTGATCAGAAGGACGGGGACCTCCGCGGCCCGCAGTACCCTGGCGGCCACACTGCCGAATACCCAGCGGCTCAGGCCACCCCTGCCGTGGGTTGACATCAGGATAAGGTCTATTTTCTTGGTCTTGGCATATTCTAAAATTGTCTCCGCCGGGGTGCCCGTCAGCGCCTGGGAGGTCAATTTGATGCCCTGTGCCTTCAGGGGCGCCTCCACCTGGGCCAGGTAGGCCAGGGCGGTCTGCTCAAGACCCTGGACCGCGGCCTCTACATTGGTCATCATATATTCTCCGGCGTCAATAATCAGGTGCTGCGGCTGGCTGACCCGCAGGAGCCAGACCCGGGTCCCGCCCCTCTTGGCCAGCTCCCGGCCGTAGGGCAGGGCCTGCTCACTGAGCTGGGAGCCATCCAGGGGAAGAAGCACGTTCCGAAACAGCTTCTTCCTGGCCCTGCGCCCGGAGGCCCGGGCGGGATTGATCAGGAGGAGCGGTACGCTCGCCCCGCGCAGGACCCGATCGGCCACACTGCCCAGGGCCCACCGGCTGCCCCCGGTGCGTCCATGGGTGGCCATGGCGATGAGGCCGATGTCGTTCGACTCCGCATAATCTATTAGCTTCTCGGCGGGACTCCCCTCGAGGACCACCGCGCGCGCCTTTACCCCCTCCGCCTGAAATTCCGCGGCTATTTTCTCCAGGTAGGCTCCCAGAAGGCGTTCCAGGCCCCCCTGAGGGCGGTTGACCCCCACCACGTCGACCGTGGAACCCCCGCTCAGCTCGCGGGCAAAGGGCAGAACGGCCTCCGAGGGCTCTGAGCCGTCCAGGGGAACCATGATCCTTTCCAGCATTTCGCTCCCCATATTCCAGCGACCCCTTGTCTAACACCTCCGGTTATGCTAACCTTTGGGGGTTATCACACCCTCGATATGGAATGGTCCAAGGTTATGGTATATGATTTTCACACTCATAGTTTGCTCAGTGATGGCGGACTCTCCCCTATAGAGCTGGTGCGCCGCGCCCAGGTCGCGGGATATCGTGCCATCGCCATAACCGACCATGCCGGCTTCGGTTCCCTCAAACGTATTATCTCCGAGGTTGCGGATGACTGCGCTCGGGCACGAGAGCACTGGGGCATTACGGCCATTCCCGGCATAGAGCTGACCCATCTGCCGCCCCAGGCCATCGCTGAAGCTGCCCAGATGGCTAAAGAGTTGGGAGCCTGGTTGGTGGTGGTGCATGGTGAAACCATTATAGAACCTGTGGAAAAAGGAAGCAATCTGGCTGCGGTAACCTGCCCGCAGGTGGATATCCTCGCCCATCCCGGACTGCTGACGCTGGAGGAGGCCCAACTGGCCGGGGCTAACGGTATCTTCATTGAAATCAGTGCCCGTAAAGGACACTCTCTGACCAACGGCCACGTCCTCAAGGTCGCCCGCGAAGCCGGCTGTCAGCTTCTCCTTGGCTCCGACGCGCACGAGGCGGAGGAACTGCTGAGCGCGACCCTGGCGTCCGAGGTTGTCCGGGGCGCCGGCCTCGATCAATCGGAGGCCGCCCAGGTTCTCGAGGCTAGTCCCCAGCTGCTGCTGAAAAGGCTATCTTCAAAGCTGCCCTTCGCCATCCCGGTGCGTCCTCCAGGGGAATGAAGCCCACTTCCAGCTTTGATTCAGACCTTTGCTCCCGCGATCAGCTCTGGCCAATTCTGAATACTTTGGTTCCACATACCGGGCAGGTTCCCCGGGTGGCTGGTCTCCCGTTCTTCAAAGTGACTCTGGAGGGGTCCTTTATGTCTCGTTTCGCCCTGCATTTGAAGCAATACGCCTGCACCGAACTCACCCCCTTTCAAACAGTATGAACTATAACCTTTTTACGAGTGGTATGTCAATACCCTTTGGGTCAGTTTCTCTCTCTGAGCGCTAATATTACCCCTCTTTTCCCCGTAGGGAGAAGACCTTTTTGGGGAGCCAGAGGCCGTTTTCGTCCTGGGAGCGCAGCACGGCCAGAAAGCGCCCATCCGGGGCGTAGGCCCGGAGGTATTCCCCCGGGTGGTCCCCGGGGTCCTGACTCAGTTGCAGGGAAAGCCCCCTGGTTACCCGTTGCTCCCCGTCTTCATCGAGGGTGACGGACCCCCAACCGGCCAGCACCGAGTCCAACGGGTGGAGGAGTTCGTCCTCCCGGCCCTCCAGGAAGGCCGCCTCTATCCGGGGCAGGGGGAGGGCATCCTCGAGTCGAAAGGGACCGTATCTCACCCGGACGAGGTCCTTCAGGTGAGCGCCGCAGCCCAGCGCCCGGCCCAGGTCATGGGCTATGGAGCGGATATAGGTGCCCTGCCCGCACTCCACCTCCAGGGTGACTACCGGGGGCCGCCAGCCGGTCACGGCGAGGTCATAGACCTCTACGGGGCGGGGCGGGAGCTGGGTGATGATGCCGGCCCTGGCCAGTTTGTAGAGGCGTTGACCCCGGTGCTTGACGGCGCTGAAGGGGGGTGGGGACTGCATTATGCTGCCTCTGAACGCGGGCAGCGCCGCTTCCACCCGGTCTATGGTGACCAGCGACGGGTCCTGCGTCCGGACAATTACGCCCTCGGCATCATAGGAATCGGTGGTGGTGCCCAGCTCTATGTCCGCCCGGTAGCCCTTGCGACCGTCGAGCATGAACTCGACGACACGGGTGGCCTGTCCCACACATACCGGCAGCACACCGGAGGCCAGGGGGTCCAGGGTGCCGGCGTGGCCCACCCGGCGCTCATGGCTCCAGCGGCGCAGCCTGGCCACCACATCGAAGGAGGTCAGGCCGGGTGGTTTGTTTGCGTTGACAATGCCGTCCAAACTCAATGCCCATCTTGGGGCGAGGAGCCCCCGCCTACGGGGTGT